>NZ_JBFTJF010000010.1:0-236609 GCF_056395305.1 Variovorax sp. 10L426
CCTTCGGCGGCTTCCTTCTCCTCGGCGGTCTCGTAGGGCACGTCGATGAACTTGCCGCCCAGGGACTCGATCTGTTCCTTGACGCTGGGACGTACATCGGAAGCCTCGATGACGGCGCCCAGGCGCTTGGCGGTGGCAATCGCCTGCAACCCCGCGACGCCCACGCCCAGGATCACGACGCGCGCCGCCTTCACGGTGCCGGCCGCGGTCATCAGCATCGGGAAGAAGCGCTGGTACTTGTCCGCGGCCATCATGACGGCCTTGTAGCCGGCGATGTTGGCCTGGGAGGAGAGCACATCCATGCTCTGGGCGCGGGTGGTGCGCGGAGCAGCCTCCAGCGCGAAGGCGGTCAGGCCGGCTGTGGCCAGGCGCTGCAGCCCCGGCACATCGAAGGGATTGAGCATGCCCACGAGGACCGTGCCCGGCTTCATCAGCGCCGTCTCGCCATCGTCAGGACTGCGCACCTTCAGCACGATCTCGCAGCCGAAGGCCCCCGCGACATCGGTGATCTGCGCACCAGCGGCCTCGTAGGCGCCATCGGTGAGGCTGGCCGCAATGCCCGCGCCCGATTGCACTCGCACGGTGTGGCCCTGCGCAACCAGCTTCTTCGCGGTCTCCGCAGTCACGGCCACTCTTGTCTCGCCTGGCGCAGTTTCGGCCGGCACGCCTATCAGCATGGAGGTCTCCTCGGGGTAGCTTTGAATTGGCGCCAGAGCTTACATGAAGAAAAGCCCTTCAAGTTGTCCCCCAGGCGCCGCCGGCAACGAGCCGCGACACGTCAGCTCTACACGTAGCGCTACCAAATCAATAGCAGATTCAGCACACGCAAGGTCGATGTCCGACGGCCGCGTGGTAACGCCCGTATTACATCAATATGTACACTCAAGCCGCCCACGACCGTGACGCAGATTCCAGCGTGGGCCATAACGAGATACAGGGAATGGACCATGCGAATTGCAGCGCTCGACGATGAGGCGAGCCAGCTCGACCTCATCCGGCACACGATGGTGGACGCCGGGCACGAATGCCACGCCTTTTACGAAGGCAAGACATTGTTACGGGATCTCCGCCAACAGACATACGACCTGTTGATCCTCGACTGGAGCCTGCCGGACGTCGAAGGGCCCTGCATCGTCCGCAGGATCCGCGAGGAGCTCAAGAGCCGGATTCCGATTCTCTTCGTGACAAATCGTCGCGAAGAGCAGGACATGGTCGAAGGACTGGCCGCCGGCGCGGACGACTTCATGGTCAAGCCGATCCGGGTCGCAGAATTGCAAGCGCGCGTCCAGGCGCTCCTGCGCCGCTCCTACCCCGCCCAGCACGAAGCGGACCTGGTCTTTGGCGATTACCGCTTCACCCACGCTACCCGCACGCTCGGCATCAAGGGCGAACTCGTCGAACTCAGCTACCGCGAGTACGAACTGGCCTTCTTCCTGTTCCAGAACATGGGCCGCCTGCTGTCGCGCGAGCATTTGCGCGAGGCTGTATGGGGCGTGGGCAACGAGTCGCCCTCGCGTTCGCTCGACACGCATGTGTCGCGCCTTCGGGTGAAGCTCAACCTGGTGCCATCGAACGGCTTCCTGCTGTCGGCCGTGTACAGATTGGGCTACAGGCTCGAATCCATCGACGACAACGTGCTTCGCCCGCTCTATTCCACAGAGAAATGAAGCGCTGGATCCAGCAGAGGGGATTCTGGTTGTTGCTTGCCACGGGCCTGCTCTCGCTGGTCACCGTGCTCAGTCTCACCAAGCCCATGCCGCGCATCGACCGGGTCTTGCAGGACAGCGCCCGTGCGGCGCTGGCTTCGCCGCCGTCGCAAGACATCGTCATCGTCGCGATCGACGAAAAAAGCCTCGCCGCGATCGGCCGCTGGCCCTGGCGACGCTCGCTCCACGCCGAACTGCTGAGCCGCATTGCCGCGCAGTCGCCCCGATGCATCGGCCTGAACCTGCCCGTGATGGAACCCGACCTCGATCATCCGGAAGACGACGCGGCACTGGCGGACGCCATGGTCGACAGCGGCTGCGTCGTCCTGCCGATCAGAGTCCGTACGCTGGGCCCGCAGAACGTACAGGAACTCCTCCCCGCGCCCGCACTGGCTGAAGCTGCCGACGGCATCGGCCATACGCGCCTCGCGCTCGACGGGGACGGCATCGCTCGCAGCGTCTATCTGCACGAGGGCTTCGCGGGACGCATGCGACCGCATTTCGTCCTGGCGCTGCGCGACGCGGCCGAGGGTCGCCACACGCCGCCCACGTCGCTCGAAGCCAGCGCCGCGCCGCAAACCTGGCTGCGCGGCGACCCGGAGACCATCGTCTTCAAGCGTGGCCCCGACCGCTTCAAGACCGTCTCCCACATCGACGTGTTGCAGGGCAAGGTGCCCTCCGACCTGTTTCGCGATCGCTATGTGCTGATCGGCGCGACGGCGCCGGGGCTGGGCGACCTCCATGCCAACGCGTCGCCCGACGTACCGGGACTCATGTCCGGCGTCGAGATCTATGCCAACGTGCTGCAGACCCTGATTTCCGGGCGACACGTCGCCGTCGCCAAGCCTTGGCAGGACCTGCTCTTCAATCTCGTCCCTCTGGCGGTGGCGCTGCTGGGCGTCCTGTGGCTGCGGCCGCTTGGCGTGATCGGGCTGATCGGTGCCATGCTCTTGCTCCAGCTCGCCATTCATCTTGGGCGCCCCTCGATCAGCGTGTTGTTCGCCCCGGCCGCCGGCGTCTTCGGGTTGCTGCTGCTGTACCCGCTGTGGAGCCTGATGCGTCTTTCGGCAGCCTTCGGCTATCTGCGCAAAGGAACCGAGGAACTGACGCGGGAGGTCGGCCGCAGCGCTCTGCTGCCGGCGCCGCGATCGGCGGGCGATTTTCTCGACCGCCAGATCGATGCGACGCGGGCTGCGATCAATCACATGCGTGACATGCACCGCTTCGTGCGCGACGGCCTCGATCAACTGCCCGACGCAACGATGACGCTCGACACCGAAGGCCGCGTGGTGCTCGCCAATGTCGCGGCACTGCGCTACTGGCAGCGAAGCCTCGTGGAAACGATGGGCCAGGATGCGCACGACCTGATGGCCGACATCCGCCGACGCACGACCGGCGCGCCGATGGTCCCCAGGGGCGCATTGCTCGGCGACCTGCAGCCCATCGCGGGCGAGGGCGTGGATTCTCAGGGTCGCGCACCGCTGTTGCGCTGCGTTCCGTTCTTCAACGCGGACAACGCGCATGCCGGTTGGATGATCGCGCTGGTCGACATCTCGGAGATGCGGCGCGCGCAAAGCCAGCGCGACGAGGCGCTGCGCTTCATCTCGCACGACGCGCGCGAGCCGAGCGCGGCGATCCTTACCATCCTCGAACTGGCGCGCGAGCGGCCCGATGCGTTCACGGATGCTTCGCTGCTGGCGAGCATCGAGCGCCAGGCGCAAACCGGCCTCGAACTGGCTGATGGCTTCGTGAACCTTGCTCGCGCGGAGGCCGAACCGTTTCACCCCGAAGTGCTCGACTTGATCGACCTGCTGCAGCAGACAATCGACAACGCCTGGGCGCGCGCGCGGCGTCTGCAGGTACGCGTACTGGTCGTCACCAGGCTCGAAGAAGCGCTTTGCATTGCGGACCGAAACCTGCTGACTCGCGCGTTGACCAATGTGCTGGGCAACGCGCTCAAATATTCGCCGCAGGGCGCCGACCTCGAAAGCAGCGTCGACGAGGAGGAACGGCATTGGCGCGTAGCGTTCAAGGACCACGGGCCAGGCATTGCGGTCGAGCTACAGTCTCAGCTGTTCCAGCCCTTCCACCGCTTGCACCATGAAGGACACCCGGAAGTTCATGGCGTCGGCCTCGGGCTGCTGCTGGTGCGAACCGTGACGCAGCGCCACGGCGGAACGGTGGAGATCGACAGCGCCGCCGGTGCAGGCTGCACTGTCACGCTGGTGCTGCCGAAGCCCACGACCGCCGAGATCGAGGCGTTGGCACCGACATCTGTTGAGGAGTAACGAACATGGCAATTCGCTGGAAGCCCAACGTCACGGTTGCGGCGGTGATCGAGCAGGACGGACGGTTTCTGCTGGTCGAGGAAGACACGACCGACGGGCTCATGCTCAACACGCCGGCCGGCCATCTCGACCCCGGCGAATCGCCGGCCGAAGGCTGCGTGCGCGAGACGCTGGAAGAAACCGCGCACCACTTCACGCCGACCGCGCTCATCGGCATCTACATGGCCCGCACGGTGCGCGAAGAGGACATCACCTACATGCGCTTCGCCTTCGCCGGAACGTTGGGTGCATTTGAGCCGGAGCGCGCGCTCGATGAAGGCATCGTGCGCACCCTGTGGATGACGGCAGAGGAAATCCGCGCCAGCAAGGGGCGTCATCGCAGCCCGTTGCTGCTGCAATGCGTGGAAGACTATCTCGCGGGCAAGCGCTATCCGCTCGAACTGATCCACATTGACGAATCAGTTCAACCCGCGATTTCGTGAGACGCCGAGGAACGGCCTTCCCTATCCAGCTCTCGCGATCACGCCGCCACCCAGGCAGACGTCGCCGTCGTAGAGCACCGCTGACTGCCCCGGCGTCACCGCCCACTGGGGTTCAGCAAAGTCCAGCCGGAATGCCCCATTGGCGCCATCACCCAGCCGGCAACCGGCATCGGCCTGTCGGTAGCGAGCCTTCGCCGCATAAGCCCCGCTCGAAGGCGCATCACCCGCAACCCAACTGGCATCGTCAGCCTCCAGCGCCGGCGACAGCAACCACGGATGGTCATGCCCCTGCACCACCCACAACGTATTGCTCTCGACGTCCTTGCGAGCCACGAACCACGGTGCATGCTCGCCCGCGCCCCGCACTGCGCCTTTTTCCTTGATGCCGCCGATCCCCAGTCCCTGCCGCTGCCCCAGCGTGTAGAAGCTCAAGCCCTGGTGCTCGCCGATGCGTCGGCCACGTTCGTCGCGGATCGGTCCGGGCTCCTTCGAGATGTAGCGATTGAGGAACTCGCGAAACGGCCGCTCGCCGATGAAGCAGATGCCGGTCGAGTCCTTCTTCTTCGCGTTGGGCAGGCCGATCTCGTCGGCGATGCGCCGCACTTCGGTCTTGCGCAGTTCGCCAACCGGAAACAGCGTCTTCGACAACTGCTGCTGGTTCAGGCGATGGAGGAAGTAGCTCTGGTCCTTGGCCGGATCGAGCCCCTTGAGAAGCTCATGCCGCCCGGTGGCCTCGTTGAGCCGCACGCGGGCGTAGTGCCCGGTGGCGATCTTCTCCGCGCCCAGGCGCATCGCGTGGTCGAGGAAGGCCTTGAACTTGATTTCGGCGTTGCACAGCACGTCGGGGTTTGGCGTGCGGCCGGCCTGGTATTCGCGCAGGAATTCGGCGAAGACGCGATCCTTGTAGTCGGCCGCGAAGTTGACGTGCTCGATCTCGATGCCCAGCACGTCGGCCACGCTGGCCGCGTCGACGAAGTCAATGTTCGACGAGCAGTATTCGCTGTCGTCGTCGTCTTCCCAGTTCTTCATGAAGATGCCGACCACTTCGTGGCCTTGCTCTTTCAGCAGGTGCGCCGTGACCGCGGAATCGACTCCGCCGCTCAGGCCCACCACGATGCGCTGCTTTTCCATAGGGCACGGATTGTCCCAGCACCCGCAAGCCGGTGCCCGCATCCGGGAAATCACCGAGAAGCGGAGGCGCGCGGGCGGCTGGCCGGCTCCCACAATGGACTGCCCAACCGGAGACAAACATGGTTTCTTCCCCCTCCAGCGCCACGCCCTGGACGAAGTGCTATCCGAGCGGCATGCGCTGGGATGCCGAACTCCCCACCCGACCGCTGCAGCAGATCCTCGACGAGGCTGTGACCCAATGGCCCGACCGGCCTGCCATCGAATTCATGGGCCAGGTCATCAGCTATCGCGAATTCGGCGAGGCCGTGGATCACGCGGCCAAAGGCCTGCAGGCGCTGGGCGTCAAGCCGGGCGTTCACGTCGGGCTGTACCTGCCGAATACGCCGCACTATCCCATCGCCTTCTTCGCGATCCTGAAGGCCGGCGGCACGGTGGTGAACTATTCGCCACTGGATGCCGAGCGTGTGCTGGCCCACAAGATCGAGGACAGCCGAACCGACTTTCTCGTGACGCTGGACCTCGTCACGCTCTATCCGCAGATGGCGCGCCTGATCGGCAATTCGCGGCTGAAGAAGCTCATCGTCGGCAGCCTCACGGACTATGGCGCCGCGCGCGACGCGGTGCGGGCGCATTTGCAGGGCGCGGGCCAACTGGCGGCGGTGCCGACGGACGATCGGCACATGTCGTTCGCGCAGCTCCTGGACAACGATGGCCGCTACCAGCCACACGTCGTGCGCTCGGTCGATGACGAGATCGTGGTGCTGCAGTACACCGGCGGCACGACCGGGCTGCCGAAGGGCGCGATGCTGACGCACGCCAACCTGTCGTCGGCCTGTGCGCAATACCTCGAATCGACCGGCGGCGATCCGCCGATCCTGGACCATGGCGTGGAACGCGTCCTGGCCGTTCTGCCGCTGTTCCACATCTATGCGCTCAGCGTGAACATGATGCTCGGCATCCGGCTGGGCGCGCTGCTGGTGCTCCACACGCGCTTCGATCTCGATGCGGTGATGCACGACCTTGCGGCCAAGAAGATCACCGTGTTTCCCGGCGTGCCGACGATGTTCACGGCGATCATCAACCACCCGAAGGCGCGCGAGACCGACCTGCGTTCGCTCAAGTTCTGCGGCTCCGGCGGAGCGCCTTTGCCGGTCGAAGTGGAGCAACGCTTCTTCGAACTCACCGGCTGCCACCTCAACGAGGGCTGGGGCATGACTGAGACCTCGCCGACCGGCACCTTCACGCCCGCGCGCGGCATGCGCAAGGCCGGCTCCTGCGGCATGCCGCTGCCGGGCATCCACTTCAAGCTGATGAGCCTGGACGATCCGTCGAAAGAGGTCGCCATCGGCGAACCGGGCGAGTTGTGCATCAAGGGCCCCAACGTCATGAAGGGCTACTGGAACAACGAGGCCGCCACCGCCGCGTCGATGACGCCCGACGGCTACTTCAAGAGCGGCGACGTGGCGAAGATGGACGCCGACGGCTTCTTCTACATCGTCGACCGCACCAAGGACATGCTGCTGTGCGGCGGCTACAACGTCTATCCGCGCGTGATCGAGGAGGCGATGTACGAGCACCCGGACATCGCCGAGGTGTGCGTGATCGGCATCCCCGACGAATACCGTGGCCAGTCACCCAAGGCCTTCATCAAGTTGAAAGAAGGCGCATCGGGGTTCACACTGGACGAGCTCAAGCTGTTCCTCAAGGACCGGCTGGGCAAGCACGAGATGGTGGGCGCGATGGAGATCCGGAGCGAACTGCCCAAGACGGCGGTGGGCAAGCTGTCCAAGAAGGATCTGGTCGACGAGGAAGAACGCAAGCGCGAGGCAGCGCCTGCAAGGAGCACGTCATGATTCACCTCAGCGGCATGGACGCATCGTTCCTGCATCTGGAAACACCCGAATCACCGATGCACGTGGGCAGCCTGCAGTTGCTCGACCTGCCTGCGGGCTATGAAGGCGACTTTGCCGAGGACGCGAAGAAGTACCTGAGCGGCCGGCTGCACCTGGCATCGGTGTTCGTGCGCAAGCTGACGATGATGCCCTTCGACCTTGCCAACCCGGTCTGGGTGGACGACGACGACGTGGATCTCGACCATCACATCCACCACGTGATCATGCCCAGACCCGGCACGATGGCGCAGCTTGAAAGACTGGTCGGCCGCCTGCATTCGTCGCTGCTCGACCGCAGCCGCCCGCTCTGGGAAATCCACATCATCGAAGGCCTGCAGACGGGCCAGGTGGCGCTCTACACCAAGATGCATCACGCCGCAATCGACGGCCAGGCCGGCGTCGCGGTGGCCAAGGCACTGTTCGACATTTCAGAAACGCCATCGGTCGTGAAGGCGCCGCGCGCCACGCGCCGCCGCGATTCGTCGCAACTCGGCATGGCCGAACTCGCCAGCGCCGCGATCAGCAACAGCGTGGAGCAGTACATCAAGCTGATTCAGTCGATCCCGACGACCGCGAAGGCCATCTCGAGCGTGCTGATGCCTGTTTCCGAAACCACCGGTCAACGCAGTTTTGAGTTGCCCAAAGGTGTGAAGACCGCACCCAAGACGCCGCTGAACGTGTCGATCACCAACCAGCGCTCATTCGCCGGACGCTCCGTGCCGATGGCCGAGATCAAGCAGATGTCCAAGGCCACGAACACCAGCCTGAACGACATCGTCCTGGCGATCTGCGCCGGCGCGCTCAGGCGCTATCTGGCGGACTACGGTTGCAAGCCTTCCAAGCCGCTCATCGCGGCGGTGCCGGTGTCGTTGCGCAGTGAAGGCAATACCGACCTCAACAACCAGGTGTCGACCATGCTTGTCAGCCTGGCCACCGATATCTCGGACCCGCTCGAAAGGCTGGCGGCCATTCACGAATCGTCGAGCGAAGGCAAGAAGCTCACAGGCAACGTCAAGGCCGCGATACCGATGGACTTTCCTTCGCTGGGCATGCCGTCGCTGGTGTCGGGGTTCGCGTCGCTCTACGGCCGCTCGGGTCTCGCCGACAAGCTGCCGCCGATGGCGAACGTGGCGATCTCCAATGTGCCGGGTCCCTCGTTCCCGCTCTACTTCGCCGGGGCCAAGCTCGCGACCTACTTTCCGGTATCGATCCCGGGCCACGGGCTGGCGCTGAACATGACCGTGCAGAGCTACAACGGATCGCTCGAATTCGGACTCACGGCATGCCGCAGGGCGGTGCCGGACATCGCGGAGCTGGGGGACTATGTCGTGGCGGAGCACAAGAAGCTGCTGTCGCTGATCCAGCAGCGCGAGGGCATCACCCCGGCTCCGGCGGAGGCAGCGAAGGCCTTGAAGGCCTCCGAACCGAAGCCGGCAAGAGCAACTGCCAAACCCAGGCCGGCGGCCAAGAAACGCGCGACGGCCAAAGCGCCAGCCAAGAAAGTGGCGGCCAAGGCTGTTCGCCCGCGCGCGCCGCGTGCCGTCGCGCCGGCACGCAAGCCCGCTGCGAAGCAAGGGTCTGCTCTGAGCTGACGGGCGCTCAGCGAGCCGCGGCGATCTCTTCACGCAATTCGGCCGCGATCTCGTACGACCGCAGCCGCGCCTCATGATCGAAGACCTGCGAGGTGATCATGAGTTCGTCCGCGCCGGTTTGATCAACGAAGGCCTGCAGCCGCGCGCGGACCGTATCGCGCGAACCCACGGCAGAGCACGACAACACCGAATCGAGCAGGGCGTTTTCCGCCGGGCCCACGCGCTCGCGATAGCCCGCGACCGGTGGCGGCAAGCGCCCCGGACGCCCGCTGCGCAGGTTCACGAAAGCCTGCTGCCACGATGTCGCGCGGAACGCGGCCTCTTCATCCGTCTCGGCCGCGAAGACATTGAAGCCCAGCATCACGCAGGGCTTGGCCAGCTGTGCGGAGGGCTTGAAGGTCTCGCGATAGATCCGGATCGCCTGCATCAGCTGCTGCGGCGCGAAATGCGAAGCGAAGGCATAGGGAAGGCCCAGGTGCGCGGCCAGCTGCGCGCCGAAGGTGCTCGATCCCAGAATCCACACCGGCACTTCAAGCCCCATGCCGGGCACGGCACGCACCGCTTGGCGGGGCTCCTTCGACATGAAGTCCATCAGCTCGATGACGTCCTGCGGAAACTGGTCTGCGTCAGACTGGAGATCGCGCCGCAGCGCCTGTGCGGTGCGCTGGTCCGACCCCGGCGCGCGGCCGAGCCCGAGGTCGATGCGGCCGGGGTAGAGCGACTCCAGCGTGCCGAACTGCTCGGCGATGACGAGCGGCGAGTGGTTGGGCAGCATCACACCGCCCGCGCCGATCCTGATGGTCGAAGTGCCCGCGCCAATGTGGGCCAGCAGCACCGCCGTCGCCGCGCTCGCGATGCCCGGCATGCCGTGGTGTTCCGCCAGCCAGTAGCGGCGGTAGCCCAGCTTTTCGCCGTGCCGCGCAAGGCTGAGCGAATTGCGGAACGACTGCGCGGCGTCGCTGCCTTCGGTAATAGGGGAAAGATCGAGGATGGAAAACGGGACCATCCCGCTATCTTGGCCCGGAACGGCCATCTTCAACTCGCGAAGGGATATTGGCCCGACAACAGTTAGGCTCGCAGATATGGCACTGCGCTTTTTGTGGATCGCGTTTTTGGCTCTGGCGCTGAGCGCTTGCGGCTCGCTTCCCGTCGACGTGCAGCGACCGGAGTCGCACAGCCTTCAGGCGTCCCCGGCGGAAAGCCCACTCGCGCAGCTCGCCGCCTCGCAGCTTCCGGTCGACGCCCAATCGGGCTTCCGGTTGCTGCCCCTGGGCTCCTACGCACTGGACGCGCGGCTTGCGCTCATCGAACGTGCGACACGGACGCTGGATGTGCAGTACTACATCATGCAGAACGACGAGACCGGGCGCGCGATGTTCGGCGCCCTGCGGGACGCGGCCGAGCGCGGCGTGCGCGTGCGACTGTTGCTCGACGACCTGAGCACCACAGGCGCCGAACCCCTCATCGAGGCGCTTGCAGACGTTCCGAACCTGGAAATCCGCCTGTTCAATCCCTTCTGTTGCGCTCGCTCCAGCCTTTCAGGCCGAATTGCGACGTCGCTGGGAGACCTGCCACGGCTCGATCACCGGATGCACAACAAGCTGCTGATCGCCGACGGTGCGCTCGCGATCGTCGGCGGCCGCAACATCGCGGACGAATACTTTGCCCGCAACCTGGTCGCCAACTTCATCGACCTCGACGCCATCGCGGCGGGGCGCGTGGTGCCGCAACTGGGGGTTCTCTTCGATCGCTACTGGAACAGCGAGGAGTCCTTTCCCGCCGCGTACTTCTCAGGCCCTCGCCCGCCGGCCGGCGTGCGCGACGCGCGCCTGCGGGAACTGCTCCCGGCCAGCGCGGCGCGCATCGAGATCGATCTTCCAGACAAGGACATCCTCGGCCTGGAGCCGGTCAGCAAGGAACTCCGGGCCCAGCGGCTGACGTTGGTTCCGGGACTGGCCTATGCGGTGGCGGATCGTCCCTCGAAACGGCTGCAGACGCCCGACGATGTCGAGAACACCAGCCTCATGTCCGGCGCGGTGAGCCAGATGCTCGGCGCACGCTCGGAACTCGTGGTGAGTTCGCCGTATCTGGTGCCGGGCAAACGAGGCATGGCGGTCTTGCAGAGTCTCCAACACAAAGGGGTCCACGTGACGCTGGTGACCAATTCGCTGCCTGCCAACGATTCGACCCTCGTCTACTTCGGCTATGCCCGCTACCGGCCAGGCATCGTCAAGGCGGGCGTCGACCTCTACGAAGTCAGTGCGACCACCAAGCCAGACAGCAAGTCGATCTTCGGCATCGGCGGCTCGTCGAAAGGGCGCCTCCACGCCAAGCTGGCGGTCATCGACGAAGAGGTGGTACTGCTCGGATCATTGAATCTCGACCCCCGTTCGGCGCGCAAGAACACGGAGCTTGGCGTGGCCATCGACAGCCCGGCGCTGGCGAAACAGGCGCTGCGCATCGTGGAGGCCATGAAGTCGGAGGCCTATCGCATCCGCCAGGCACCTGAAGGAGGCATGCTGGCGTGGGTGCCGCCCGACGAGGACGACGACCAGGCCCTCGACCATGAGCCGGGCATCTCGGTCCTGAACGCCTTGCAGCGGCTGCTGCTGCAGCCGCTAGTCCCCGAAGACTACCTCTGACGAATCAGCATCAGGACAGCGCCTTGGCCTTGAGCCGCGCGAACTCTTCCTGGCTGATGGTTCCCGCGTCGAGAAGTGCCTTGGCCTCCGTGATCTGTTCCGCGGGCGACTTGCCGGCCACCTGGCGGATGTAGGCGTCGGTGTCGGACTTGGCGCGCTGCAGGCTGGCCCGTTGTCTTTCCGCCATGCCCCGGCCGCGCGCGATGATGTAGATGATCGCCGTCAGGCCCGGGATGAAGATGAGCCCGACGATCCACAACACCTTGAATCCGCCGCCCAGTTCCGAGTCGCGGAACAGGTCCCCGATGATCTGAAACAGGATGAGGAGGTAGACGATGAGGACGAAGGTCGACAGCAGGAGTTGAATCAGGTCCCAGAAATTGCTCATTTCATTTCCTCTTGATGTTGTTGAGATTGAAAAACTAGTACGAACGGGATGTAGCCTTGTTTGTCCATGTCCGCAAGAGCCCGAGGACGAAGCCTCCGGTGAACATGCCGAGGACGTAGACCAGCAGGACCATGACAGAGGTCGGCAACGTGACGCTCATCGAAAACAGCGAGACCGTCACCGAGTCCATGTTCTGCACTTTGAAGAGCACAACGATGCCGGCAAAGATCACGATCAGCGCTATGTAGAGGTAACGGGTCATACGACTTTCTCCATGTCAAGGAAGGTGGCTGCACGCATCTAGACCGCGATCGCGCCGGAATTGAGCGCAACAACAGCCGCAACCGCAGCCAGCGCCACCACCACGAAGAAGACCCACTCGGGCGGCGTGAAGATTCGCTCCTTCTGCTCGCGCCGTGCGACGAAATAAAGGAGGGTCCCGGGCGCGTAGAGCACTGCCGAGAGCAGGAGGAATTTCATCCCGCCGGCGTAGATCATTCCGGCCGCATAGATGGTCGCGATCGCGCCGCGGACCCAGTCGCCAGTGCGGCCCCGGCCGTCGCCGGCGTAGGTTTCGCCGGTCCAGGCGAGCTTCAATCCATACGCAGCGACGAGCAGATAGGGAATCAGCGTCATCGAGCTCGTCATCTTCAGCGCGAGTGTGAATGCGTATTCGGCGAACCAGGTGATGAGCAAGAAAATCTGGATGACGATATTCGACAGCCACAGCGCGGCAGCAGGAACCTGGTTCTTGTTTTCCCGCGCTAGGAAGGCAGGCATTGTCTGGTTCTTGGCCGCGGAATGGAGAACTTCCGCGGCAAGCAGCGACCAGGCCAGGTAGTTGCCGAGTATCGAGATGAGCAGGCCGATGCTGATGAAGACCAGCCCCCACGGCCCGACCAGCGCCGCCATCACGCCCGCCATCGCCGGGGTGGGGAGTGCGGCGAGATCCGGGCGCAGCAGCACGCCGTACGAAAGGATGGTGACGAGGATGAGCAGGCACAGCACGCCCAGGAATCCCAGCACCGTGGCAAGGCCCACGTCCTCGCGCCGCTTCGCATAGCGCGAGTAGACGCTCGCCCCTTCGATGCCGACGAACACGAAGACCGTGACCAGCATGGTGCTGCGCGCCTGATTGGCAACGCTCGACAAGCTGCGCTCTTCGCCGCCCCAGAAATTCCACGCAAAGATGTCCGCCCTGAATCCGACGATGGCGACCACGATGAAGACGACGATCGGCACGATCTTGGCGACGGTCGCGATGGTGTTCAGTGCCGCGGCCGACTTGACGCCGCGCAGGACCAGGAAGTGCACTGCCCACAGCAGGATGGTTGCCGAGACGATCGCGACGACGGTCGTTCCATCGCCGAAGACCGGAAAGAACTGGCCGAGCGTCGCCTTGATGAGAATCAGGCAAGCGGTGTCGGCGAGACAGCATCCGATCCAGTAGCCGACCGCGGAAGCGAAGCCGAGGTAGTTGCCGAACCCGGCCTTCGCATAGGCATAGATGCCGGCGTCGAGATCGGGCCGGCGACGCGACAAGGTCTGGAAGACGAATGCCAGCATGAGCATCCCGGCGCCGGCAATCGACCACGCAATCAGCGCACCGGCGACACCCGTCGATCGACCGAACGCTGACGGCAGGGCAAAGATGCCCGACCCGATCATCGAGCCGACCACGAGGGCGATGAGCGCGCCGAGCGAAAGTTGCTGGTCCTTCGGGGTGGTCATGCCGGTTCAGCGCGTCGTCCTGGGGATCAGTAATCCACGGGATCGCGGCTGATGGGGCAGGTCATGCAGTGGCCGCCACCACGGCCGCGGCCGAGCTCGGCGCCGACGATGGTGATCACCTCGATGCCCTCCTTGCGGAGCAGCGTGTTGGTGTAGGTGTTGCGGTCATACGCATAGACCACGCCCGGCGAAGCGCACACCAGGTTCGCGCCGCTGTCCCACTGGGTGCGCTCGCGCTGGTAGTCGCTGCCGCCGGCCTCCACCACGCGCAGCTTCTTCAGCCCCAGCGCCTGGGCCACGACGTCCACGAAGGACTTGTTCTCCTTGCGCAGTTCGACCCCGCTCGGGTGGCTGCTCGGGTGGTAGGAGAAGGTGCTGGTCTTGTTCATGAAGTCCGGCGCCAACAGCACACAGTCGCGGTCGGCGAAGGTGAAGACGGTGTCCAGGTGCATCGCCGCGCGAATCTTGGGCATGGCCGCGACGATGACGCGCTCGGCCGCGCCCTTCTTGAACAGCGTGGCCGCAAGCTGGCTGATGGCCTGGCGCGACGTGCGCTCGCTCATGCCGATGAGCACGACCCCCTTGCCGATGGGCATGACGTCCCCGCCTTCGAGCGTCGCCAGTCCATGGTCCTGGGTCGGGTCGCCCCACCACACGTTGACCTTTCCAGCGAAGTCGGGGTGGAACTTGTAGATGGAGGTGGTGAGGATGGTTTCCTCATGGCGCGCGGGCCAATACAGCGGGTTGAGCGTGACGCCGCCGTAGATCCAGCAGGTGGTGTCGCGCGTGTAGAGCGTGTTGGGCAACGGCGGCAAGAGGTATTCGGTGGCGCCTGCGGCTTCCTTGGCGACCTTGAGCGCCTCGCCGCCGTGGGCTTCGGGGAAGTCGTGGGTGGAGAGACCTCCGATGAGGGTTTCGGCAAGCTGGCGGTTGTCCAGGCCTTCGAGGTAGCTGCGCAGCTCGTCGACGAAGCCCAGGCCGACCTGGTTGGGCACGACCTGATTGTCCAGGATCCATTTCTTGCCTTCGGGCACGGCCACCGTCTCGGCCAGCAGGTTGTGCATCTCGAGCACTTCGACGCCGCGGTCGCGCATCTTGGTGACGAAGTCGAAGTGATCGCGCTTGGCGTTCTCGACCCACAGGACATCGTCGAAGAGGAGTTCGTCGCAGTTGCTCGGGGTCAGGCGGGAGTGCGCCAGGCCGGGCGCGCAGACCATCACCTTTCGCAACTGGCCAACTTCCGAATGCACACCGAACGCGGTCTCTTTCACGTTTGCACTTGCTGCACTTGCTTTCGCCATGATGATCTCCAGTGGTTGTATCCAGCGCGCCGGCTAGATGGTGATGTAGCCCGTCGCGAGCCAATAGATGCCGACGACGGCGCCGATGACGGCGAGGATGAAGATGATCCAGTCCGACGCCTTGGTGAATACCGGAAGGTTCTGCTCGCGTCGGCACCAGAAGTAAAGCGCCGTGCCGGGTGCGTAGAGGACCGCGGACAGGACGATGAACTTCATGCCGCCGGCGTAGAGCAGGAAAGCCGTATAGGCTGTCGCGACGGCCGCAATGACGAGGTCGCGCGTGCGCTCATGGGGTCGTACCTCGTAGCTTTCTCCGCGTTTTGTGAGCTGCAGACCGTAGGCGGCAACCAGCAGGAAGGGGATCAAGGCCATTGCGCTGGTCAGGTTCAGCATCAGCGAGAAGGCATCGCGCGACCAGTAGGTGGTGATGACGATCAGCTGCACGATGATGTTGGTCGCCCACAGGGCCACCACCGGAACCTTGTTCTTGTTCTCCGTGGCGAAGGCTTTCGGCATGTCCTTGGTCTTTGCCGCGGCGAAGAGCACTTCGGCGCAGATCAACGACCAGGCAAGGTAGGCGCCCAGCACCGAGACCAGCAGCCCAACGCTCACGAACACCGCGCCCCAGGGTCCGACCACGGCTTCGAGCACGGTGGCCATCGAGGGTTGGCGCATGCCGGCTACGTCGGGTCGCTCCAATACGGCGTAGGGGAGCAGCGTCACCAGCACCATGAGCGTGGTGACGACGATGAAGCCGGTGATCGTCGCCGCGCCCACGTCCGAACGCTCCTTCGCGTAGCGCGAATAGACGCTGGCGCCTTCGATGCCCAGGAAGACGAACACGGTCACCAGCATGGTCGCGCGTACCTGCTCGAAGATGCCCCCTTCCAAGCCTGCGCCATAGAAATTGAAACGAAACAGATCCATCTTGAAGGCGAAGATCAGGATCACGATGAAGACCACAATCGGAATCACCTTGGCAACCGTCACGATGGTGTTGATGAAGGCGGCTTGCTGAACCCCGCGCAGGATCATGAAGTGGAAGAGCCAGATGCCCACCGAGGCGACGACGATGGCGACGACTGTGTTTCCATCACCGAAGACGGGGAAGAAGGCGCCGAGAGTGGACTTGATCAGCACCCAGTAGGAGACGTTGCCTATACAGCTGCCGATCCAGTAGCCGAAGGCCGACAGAAAACCCGGGTAGTCGCCAAAGCCTTCTTTCGCGTACGCAAAAACGCCGGCATCGAGGTGGGGCTTGCGCTCGGCGAGTGACTGGAAGACCCGCGCCAGCATGTACATGCCGGTGCCCGCTATGAGCCACGCTATGACCGCGCCGAAAGGCCCGGTGGCATTCGCAAAGGTCCGCGGCAAGGAGAAGATCCCCGCCCCCACCATCCCGCCCACCACCATCGCGGTGAGCTGCAGGCGGGACATCTTTTGTTCTGTTGCCATGAGTCTCCTCTCGATGGTCGCGTACGACCTGCGGATTGTTGTTGCCTGTGCGCGCACCGGCAGGTGCGCCGCTCGACAGGTCAGACTCAGCATCAGTGCGCCCCAAATCTTTGTCAAGTCGACGAAGGATGTGCGATGCAATCGCTGATCGAAGCGCACTGCCCCAAGGTGCAACGGCTGTTGCACGTTGGTTCAATTGCCCATTGCGCGACGGATGCCATCATCTTTTTTCATTCTTGTGGAAGGAGATATTCCAATGACATCCCGACTTCTCTCTCGCATCGCAGCATTTGCGATGACCCTCGTCCTCGCCGCGTGCGCGGCGCCCGGCTCGCAAACCGACACCATGGCCATTCGCCAGGGTGTGATCGAGCAGATCACGCCGACACAGATCCAGACGTCGCAACACACGGGTGTCGGCGCGGTGCTCGGCGGCCTCACGGGCGTGGGTATCGGCAGCCTGATCGGCGGCGGCACGGGACGCGATGTCGCCATGGTGGTGGGCGCCATCGGCGGCACGGTGGCAGGCGCCGAGGTTGCGCGCAGGTACGACCGCCCGCTCGAGGGCCAGCAGATCTTCGTGCGCACCAACAGCGGCGTGCTGGTCGAGGTGACGCAACCCGTCACGCCGGGCTTGCGCGTGGGTCAGCGCGTCTACATCCAAGGCAACGGCGACGGCGCGCGCGTGATGCCCCAGTAGGACGAAGCCCAAGACGAGGCCGGGTGCGGCCTCCGCAAGCGCTTTCAGATCCTCCCGAAGGACGGTACGATTCGCGGCGACACGGCGCCCGGGTGAGGCGCCAGCCGTCCCCAGACCGGGCCTGAGCCCGCACTCATGACCGTCCAACTCGGCATCGTTCTCATCCTTCTCGCCAGCGCGGTCGCGATGTTCGCGATCAATCGTCCACGCACGGACGTCGTCGCGCTGATCATGATGGCCGCCCTGCCCTTCACCGGCGTAGTGAGCATGACGGAAGTCCTCGCCGGCTTTTCGGACCCCAACGTGGTACTGATCGCGATGCTGTTCGTGATCGGCCAAGGCCTGGTGCGCACCGGTGTGGCGCAGCGGCTGGGTGACATCCTCGTGGTGCGCGCGGGCCCCGATGAGACTCGGCTGATCGTGCTGTTGATGGTCGTCGTCGCCGGCGTCGGCGCCATCATGAGTTCAACGGCAGTGGTCGCGATCTTCGTACCCATCGTGATTCGCATCGCGCGCAACACCAGGATCTCGCCGCGGCGGCTGATGATGCCGCTCAGTGTCGCGGCGCTGGTGAGCGGCACCATGACACTGGTGGCGACCACGCCGAATCTTGTGATCCATGGCGAGCTGGTGCGCGAGGGGTTCAAGGGCTTCAGTTTCTTCAGCTTCACACCCTTCGGCGTACCGCTGCTCGTGCTGGCCATTGCCTACATGCTGCTCACGCGCAGGCTGCTCAAAGTGACAACGCCGGAGGTTGCGGCATCAAGCCGGCGAACCGGGCTCGGACACTGGATCGAGGAATACGCGTTGGCCGGCCGCGAGCACCGCCTGCGCATCGCACCGAACTCCCCGGCTGCGGGCCGAATGGTCGACGAGGTCGGGCTCGAGGACGTACTGGGCGTGAATGTGCTGGCGATCGAGCGCCGTGACCGCTTCATCACCCGCCTGCTGCCCCCGGGTACGCGCATCGAGACAGGCGACGTGCTGTTCGTCGACGTGTCGAACCCCGCGGTCGACGTGGACGAACTGACGCGCAGATTCGGCCTGGAGAGGGTGCCGCTCGCTGGCGCCTATTTCTCCGAACACTCGCAATCCATCGGCATGGCTGAAGTGCTGATTCCGCCGGGATCGAACCTGGAGGGGAAAACGGTGTCCGAGACGCGCATGCGCTCGCTGCACGACGTCACCGTGATCGGCCTGAAGCGTGGCCGCTCGGGACGCGTGAAGAGCGCGGAGAACATGCACACCAAGCGGCTGAAAGCCGGCGACTCCCTGCTGGTCGTCGGCATCTGGAAGTCGATCAGCAAGCTCCAGTCGGACATGGACCTCGTCGTCTTCAGCTTGCCGACGGAATTCGACGAGGTCGCACCGGCCGGCACACGCGCGCCTTTCGCGCTGTTCTCGCTGGCGCTGGTCGTGACGCTGATGGTGAGCGGCCTGCTGCCCAATGTGCATGCCGCGCTGATCGGTTGCCTGTTGATGGGATTGTTCGGGTGCATCGACCTCCAGAGCGCCTACCGGTCGATCTATTGGCAAAGCCTGTTGCTGATCGTCGGCATGCTTCCGTTCTCGCTGGCGCTTCAGCGAACTGGCGGGGTCGATCTCGCAGCGCAGGCGCTGGTGAGCGTGGTCGGCGACGCGAGCCCGCGCATGGTGCTGGCCGCCATCTTCGTGGTCACTGCGCTCTTGGGCATGTTCATCTCGAACACGGCCACGGCGGTGCTGATGGCGCCGGTCGCCATTGCCATCGCCACGGAGTTGCACGCGTCGCCCCTGCCGTTTGCGATGACTGTGGCGTTGGCATCCTCCGCGGCTTTCATGACGCCAGTGTCGTCGCCGGTGAACACGCTCGTGGTGGGGCCGGGCGACTACAGCTTCATGGACTTCGTGCGCGTCGGCGTGCCGCTGGTTCTGCTCGCGCTGCTGCTCAGCATCGCGCTGGTACCGTGGCTGCTTCCTTTCTAGGGAGCCGATCGGCGCTGATCACTGTGCAGGCAGCGCCGGCTTGTGCACCTACATTCACGCGATCATTTCACTGAAGGGACTTCCATGAAAGCCGTCGGCTACCGCCAACCACTCCCTATCGACAACCCCGCCGCGCTCGAGGATCTCGACCTGCCGGCTCCCGAAGCACATCTGCGCGATCTGCTCGTGAGGGTGAAGTCGATCTCCGTGAACCCGGTCGACACGAAGGTGCGCAAGGGCGTCGCCCCGGAGGCCGGCCATGCGAAGGTGCTGGGCTGGGACGCCGTCGGCACCGTCGAGGCCATTGGCCCGGAGGTCACGAATTTCAAGCCGGGCGATCGCGTGTACTACGCCGGCTCGATCACTCGGCCAGGCGCCAACAGCGAACTGCATGCCGTCGACGAACGCATCGCCGCGCTGGCGCCCCGGAGCCTCGACGACGCGCAGGCGGCGGCATTGCCGCTCACCACGATCACGGCGTACGAGTTGCTTTTCGACCGCTTGCGCGTGCCCAAGGGCGGCGGCGCGGGCCAGACCCTCCTCATCACCGGCGGCGCCGGCGGGGTCGGCTCCATCCTGATTCAGCTGGCGCGCCAGCTTACTCAGTTGCGAGTGATTGCGACGGCATCACGCCCCGAGACGCACCAATGGTGCCTGGCGCTGGGCGCACACGCGGTGATCGACCATTCGAAGCCGCTGGCCGCGGAGCTGAAGGCTGCGGGCCTCGGCGAGGTCGACATGGTGGCGAGCCTGACGCAGACCCAGCAACACTACGCGCAGATCATCGAAAGCCTCAAGCCCCAAGGCCAGCTCGCGGTGATCGACGACATGCCGGAGTTGAATGCGATGGCACTCAAGACGAAGTGCATCTCGCTGCACTGGGAATTGATGTTCACGCGTTCGAGGTTCGAGACGCCGGACATGGAGCGCCAGGGCGAACTGCTGGCCGAAGTCGCGCAACTGGTCGACGCCGGCCGCATCCGCACCACGGTCAACGCCAATTTCGGCACGATCAACGCGGTGAACCTGCGCAAGGCTCATGCGCTCATCGAAAGCGGCAAGGCGCAAGGCAAGGTCATTCTTGAAGGGTTCTGAGCAAGCGCACTCGCTTCGATCCGTCATACACAAGGACAGGACAAGACACAAAGCACAAAGGGCCGGCTCCTTTCGGCAGCCGGCCCTTTTTGTCGGGACCTGATCGAGCCCGGGTCAGAACGGAATGTCGTCGTCCATGTCGTCGAAGCCCGAGGACGACTTCGAGGGCGCCTGGCGCGGTGCGGGCGCGGGTGCACGGGGTGCCGCCGCAGCAGGCGGACGCGAGTAGCCGCCGCCTTGCGAGTAGCCACCGTCGTCGTCGCCCGACGGGGCGCCCTGTCCCTGGCGGCTGCCGAGCATCTGCATCTGATCGACGCGGATGTCGGTGGCGTACTTCTCGACGCCATCCTTGTCGGTGTACTTGCGGGTACGAATCTGGCCTTCGACGTAGATCTGCGAGCCCTTGCGCAGGTACTGGGCGGCGATTTCGGCGAGCCGGCCGTTGAACACGAGACGGTGCCACTCGGTGGCCTCGCGCATTTCGCCGCTTTGCTTGTCCTTCCACTTGTCAGTGGTGGCCAAGGTCGCGTTGCAGACCTGATCGCCGCTCGGGAAGGTGCGCGTTTCCGGATCTCGTCCGAGATTGCCGACGAGGATGACTTTATTGACCGATGCCATATGTACTGCCCCTGGGAGATGCCAGTAATTCCGTGGTTCGCGGGTTCGCGAAAGCGATCGAGTCTAACTCGCCGCGGCTGGGTTCCCTCGTCCGGGGCGGTATTCCTGCACGCATCAGACGGTAGCCGGCGTACGGGAGGGTTTCAAGTCGCCACCCGTGAAGGTCGCGCAATCGGAGCGAAGATCGCAGTTCCTTGATCACGCTCCCGATACTGTCGATCCGGAACCGCGTCTCGCCTTCCTCATTCGACGGCAGCATCAGCAGCAGCGCGCTCTTCGTGACGGTCTTGCCGGCGTGAAAGAACAACTCCAGGGCGATATCGAAAGCGACAGCATCGAGGCGGGTCTCGCGGTTCGCGAAAGCGACCACGGTGCGAACCGGGTCAAACGAATACTCGCCCCAGGAAAGGAGAGGCCGAGGCTGCTCCAGTCCGACAGCATCGAGGAAGGAGCGGATGTCCAGGAAGAGATCGCCGAAGAACCGGGGCGAGGCGGTGACCACGCCATTCAGTGCGACGAGCGCATCCAGGCAGACAGGCTTCTGCATTTCGACATGGAACACCGGAACGCTCGGACCGACGACCTCACGGACTCTCTCGAAGACGCGTCCGTGCGTATCCGCCGGGGGCACGTCTCCGAGGAGCAACATGTCCAGCGTGGACGCATCGGACCCCATGGCCGCGAGTTCGTCGAGACCCAGGAACACGCGCGGCGCATACCCGAGCGAGCGAAAAACGCGACGCGCAAATTCGCGCGTGCGCAACGTATAGGCGAGCACACCGACCCGCCGCTTGGCGGCAATGCGAGACATGACGACTCGGCGGTGGTCAGTCCGAAGCGACCACGGACAGAGGTCCGCGAGCGCAATCGGGAGATGCAAAGTTGGAGGAGGCGGTGTTCCGGTGGAACGAGGAATGGAGCGCGCTCCGGTCCGGCGCGCCGCGCGCAACGGCGCCGCGAGCCAAGGCCGCAGTGATCAAGACAGACATGTAGCTTCCCTTGTGCACTACGCATTGCGCGTGCACTGTTTTAATGATTTCGAAGAGGCTAAAGTTTAGATCTTTAGGTCTACCGGTCAAAGAAAAGACCTCGCGCGTCGCCTTGGCCCCCCGACGCCGCCGCGCCTGCGGCTCAAAATGCTGGACGAAGACATCGGCAAGAATGCCTTCCGGCGAGCTGACATACGCCCTGTCAACAGCACTGGGTCGACGAATCAGCCCGGCTGTATTCGTTCCTTCAGCGCGGAGGCCCTCATGGCAACCCCAATCAGTAGAGTCACGCAAAGAGTCGACCGTGGCGGTGCCGCCACGATGGTCTTGACCGGCCTTCTGGCCGCGGCGAGCTATTTGTTCGGCCAGTCCATGTCCATCCAATTGCACTGGTTCTGGGTCGCCTTGATCTCGCTGTGCATCGTGAGCCTGTCGGCACTGCAGATCATCCGGCTGCGCGGCCTCCAGCATAGGGATGACGAACTTCGCGCGATCGTGGACGCCGTGCCGCACGTCGTGTTCTTCAAGGACACCCAGTTCCGCTATCAACTTTTCAACGCCGAATTCAGTTGCGCCTTCAACCTTGATCCGGACGCCTCCGTCGGCAAGACCGACCGGGAGCTCTTCGGGCCCCAACTTCATGAAAGGTTCGTGGCCCAGGACCGGGAGCTGATGGCTTCCGGCATGGCCCGCACCTATGACGAGGAGTTCGTCATTCGGGGGGCCATGCGCAACATCCAGGCCCGCAAGCAGCCGGTGTACGACCGCCACGGGAATCTGCGCGGCATCGTCGGCGTGGCCCTGGACGTCACTGCCGAGAAGGCGATACAGCGCCAACTCGAAGACGCCAACGTGCGCCTGGGCATCGCCCTGGATGCAGCCCGCATGGGATTCTGGGAATGGAACGTCGCCACGGGCGAGATCCGCGCCGACGCACGCGCCCGCCAGATCCTTGGCATGAAAGACAGCGACCATGACATCGCTTCGGTCTTCGCCAGGTTTCACCCCGACGACCTGGACGAGGTCCGGAACCGCATCGACCTCGGGCGCGCCCGCAAGGAGGTTGCCAACTACGAATTCCGCGTCATCGACGACTCGGGCGAGGTGCGGTGGGCGGAGGGCTTCTCATCGCCCGATCGCGTGCGCGCGAGCGAGGACTACCTGATCGGCGTCAACCGCGACATCACCGAGCGCCGCCAGAGTGAACTCGAACTCAGCGAGGCGAAGTTGCACGCGGACCGCGTACTCGCCGAACTCGAGCAATCACGGATCGACCTCGAACTGGCCTTGGCCATCGGCGGGCTGGGAGTGTGGCACTCGATCATCAGGCTGCCCAAGCATGCGGACCTGACCGATCCCGCATTTCGGGAAACCGTGATCGCCGCGGATGAAAAGATTCGCGAGATCCTGGGGATCGGCGACCATGCAGACGAAGAAGCCTTCACTTGGCGGAAGCTGGGCACGCTCGTTCATCCGGAAGACTTTCAAAGAGTGCTCGCAAAGCTGACGCAGATGTTCGATGAGCGCCTGGAGGTCTATAGCGAACAGTACCGCGTGTGCAGACCCAGTGGGGCCATTCGCGTGATCGAGGTGCGGGGCAACATGGCGGTGCGGGATGAGGCGGACTCGGTCGTCATTGATTTCACCGGCATCGCGAAGGACATCACGGATGAAGAAGCGCTGAAGGCGAACCTGGTGACCAAGGCCGAAGAAGCGCGAGCGGCGGTTGACGCCAAGGCCCACTTCCTCGCCATGATGAGCCACGAGGTCCGCACCCCCCTCAACGGCGTGCTCGGGATGATAGACCTGGTCATCGATACGTCGCTCACGGAGGACCAGCGAAACATGCTGATGCGCTGCCGCGAGTCGTCGGTCTCGCTGCTCACGATCATCAACGACATCCTGGACTTCTCGAAGATCGAGGCGCGCATGCTCGCCCTGGAAAGCCGTCCGCTTTCATTGGCAGGGCTCGTCGACGACGTCTGCGCGACCTTCGCCGCGCCGACGACACGCAAGGCGATCGGCTTGGAGTTCCATGTCGATACGGCAATTCCACAGTACGTCGTCGGCGACTCGGTGCGCCTGCGGCAGGTGCTGACGAATCTGATCGGCAATGCCGTCAAGTTCACGCAGCAGGGCCGCGTGCGGGTCGAGGCGCGGCAGACAACGAGCGGCCTGGTGGAGCTGACCGTCGAGGACACCGGCATCGGCATCGACCCGCGCTTCACGAAGTCGCTGTTCCAACCTTTCAAGCAAGCCGACGTGGCCACCACGCGGCGCTACGGCGGCACGGGCCTGGGGTTGTCCATCGTCAAGCAGTTGGTGGAGTTGATGCACGGCAGCGTGCGCTGCGAAAGCACGCCGGGCGTGGGCAGCCGCTTCATCGTGACCCTGCCTCTGCGGGCGTGGATTCCGAGCGTCGGCCCGGTGCCGGGGCGCAGCGCCGCGCCTCACGCAGTCGTCGGCGCGGCGAAGGCCGGGTATGACGTTGCGCCGGGCGATCTCGGCTACAAGGTGCTGCTGGCCGAGGATCATCCGATCAATCGCGAGGTCATCACAAGGCAGCTCTTCAAGCTCGGCTGCGCTTGCGACTGCGCGCTGGATGGGCAGGAGGCGTGGGAGATGCTGATGGCGCCCGGAGCGGACTATGCGTTGCTGCTGACGGATTGCCACATGCCACGGCTCGACGGCTATGAGCTCACCACGCGCTTGCGCGAGCGGGAGTCGGCGCAAGGTCTGCCAGGACTGCCGATCATCGCGTTGACGGCCAATGCGCTGCAGGGCGAAGCCGAGCGCTGTCTGGCGTTGGGGATGGATGCCTATCTGTCCAAGCCGCTGCAGCTGAACGATCTGCGTGATGCGCTGGTCACGGTTATGTCGCAGAAGCCGAAGCAAGCGACAGGAATGACACCTGGCGCCCTCGATGGCGCGAAACCCACCCAGGTGGCACCCTATGCGCAATTGTCGGATTTGTGCGGTGGTGACATCGGCAAGGTCGCGGAGCTGGTCGGCATCTTCGTGGCGGCCACCGAGGAGGACATGAAGGCGATGGACCGGGCGGCCGAGGCCGACGACTACATCAAGCTTCGAAAGTTGGCCCATCGGCTGAGCTCGGCCTGCCACCAGCTCGACGAGGACGATGCGGTCACGGCCTTCCAGGCTGTCGAACACATGCGTGCAGATGACGAAGCGCAACTCAGAATGGCCACCCGCGAGGCCTATCGATCAGCGAGGGATGAGCTCGTTGCAGTGCTCGCTCGCGCCGCCGAATTCACCCGCCCGCCAACCTGAGTTCCGCCCGCGCCTGTCACGCCACGAGTTGATGAGCTCGCGAAAAATCCACCAGTTCCACGAGGCTGGAGATGCCCAGCTTTTGAAAGATTCGCGCCTTGTAGCCGCTGATGGTCTTGTTGCTGATCAGAAGCGTCTCGGCGATTTCCTTGTTGCTCAGGCCGCGGGCCAGGTATTGCAGCACGGTCAATTCCCGATCGGAAAGACTCTTGATCAAGGAGCCCGTTCGCGTGCTGTCCGCAATCGCCGATTGCGAAGCCAGGACCGAGGTCGCGAACATGCTGTAGCCGGCGAGGACAGTGTGGGCCGCCTGGATCAGGCGCTGCAAGTCCTCGGTCTTGCTGATGAATGCGTTGGCCCCGGCCTTCACCGCCCGTGCACCGAAGATCGATTCCTGTTGCCCGGAGAGCACCAGAAGCTTCGTGTCGCGGTGCAGTTTTCTCACGCGCTCGATCACATCGAGACCGTTCAAGCGCGGCAGATCGAGATCGAGGATCACCAGCTTCGGCTGGCGCTCGCGGATGACGGCCAGTGCCGACGGGCCATCGCTGGCCTCGCCAACGACTTCGAACTGGCCAGCGGCCTCCAAGGCCGTGCGCACGGCCAGTCGAATGGCCGGATGGTCGTCCACGACGACTACTGATTGCATAACTTTTCCCCTGTGTTGATACCGATCCTGGATGGGACCTCCCCACAGAAGCCGTTCGATTCGTTCCGCCGATTCGCGGTCGTTTCGATGGCCTCGTGACAGTGTGGAGAGGCTTCCTCGGGCGCCCTGAAATGCAGGCCCCACGGATCGAAAGGCGCGAAGCATAGCGGCGCCATTTGCAATCTGTAGTACTACACCGCTTTCGCGGCTCCTTTTCAGACGTTTCCTAGACTGAAAGTAGAAAAACGCGGTCGCGGACACTGTTCCTGTGCCGCACACGACCGCTGAGACAATGACGCACTTCAATGAATCGCGAACCCGACTTCTTCGAGAACCTGCGCGCCGAGCTGTCGAGCGGACGTATGTGGCTCGATCGGGCCATCGTTCTCGGCTACGCGATCGCAGCAGGCCTGTTCGTGGTGGTCTTCACCATTGCAAGCGATCGGGCCTTCGCGCTGTTCCTCGGCCTGTACCGGTCCTACCCATGGGCTGTCCTGGTCTGGACGCCTGCCGTCACGGCCGCGATCGTCTGGGCGACACGGCGCTGGGCGCCTGGTGCGCGAGGCTCGGGCATCCCGCAGGTCAAGGCGGCGCTGAATCCGGCCCTCTCGCCTGAAGAACGAAGCCAGTTCGTGGCGCTCAGGCTCACCGTCGCCAAGATCGGACTGGCTGTGGCGGGCTTTGCGGCCGGCCTCTCGATTGGGCGCGAAGGCCCTGCCGTGCAGGTCGCCGCCGGCGTCATGCAGCACGCGCGCCGTTGGCTTTCGCCTCGCACGACAATCGATGCGCGCGGTCTCCTCCTTGCCGGGGGTGCGGCCGGGATCGCGGCTGCCTTCAATGCACCGCTCGCGGGCGTGGTGTTCGCGATCGAGGAACTGTCGGGCCGCATCGAAGCACGGGCGAGCGGCCTGATCATCACGGCCATCGTGCTGGCGGGCCTGGTCGCGGTATCCGCCTTCGGCAATCTCAGCTACTTCGGGATCATCAAGGTGCCAAGCTTCGGCTGGGAAGTGATGGGGCCGGGCCTGATGGTGGCCCTGATGACTGGCGTGGGCGGTGGCCTCTTCTCGAGGCTGTTGGCAGCCTCGCTGACCGGCGCACCCCAGCGACTGAACCGTCTTCGTGCACGCTGGCCCATTCGCTTTGCCGCCGTCGGCGGTCTCGCGGTTGCGGTGATCGGCCTCGCGACGAATGGCGCGACCTTCGGTTCGGGCTCGGAAACGGTCAAGCAAATGCTGGCGGGGCATGACGAACTCACGCCGCTTTACACGCTGCTCAAGTTCATCGCGACCTGGCTGACCGCCTGGTGCGGTGTGCCCGGCGGAATCTTCGCACCGGCGCTCTCGATCGGCGCCGGCATCGGCGAAGGGATCGCGCGACTCGCGGGGCCGGGACTCGGTCCGGCGCTGATCGCCATGGGCATGGCCGGCTTCCTGGCCGCCGTGACGCAGGCGCCGCTGACAGCCTTCATCATCGTGATGGAAATGGTCGACGGCCACTCGATGGTCCTGAGCCTCATGGCCTGCGCCATGCTGGCCAGCCTGGTCTCACGGATGATCAGCAGGCCGCTCTACGAATCGCTGGCCGAACACATGCTGACGATGGCAATCGGCCCGCTGGTGCCGCCGGACCCGGACGACCCGCTCGGGCCGGGCGAATCCCCCGCCAAGCCCTGAAACACGCGGGCATTTATCATGTCCGGTTGCCCAAAACCGACCGCCCCGTGAATTCCCCCTCCGATGACGCCTACCTCGGCGCCGTGCTCGCGCAGCAACGCATCAGCATCCGCGGCGCGCGCACCCACAACCTCAAGAACGTCGACCTCGACATTCCGCGCAACAGGCTGGTGGTGATCACCGGCCTGTCCGGTTCGGGCAAATCGAGCCTGGCGTTCGACACGCTCTACGCCGAGGGCCAGCGCCGTTACGTGGAGAGCCTGTCCGCCTATGCGCGGCAGTTCCTGCAGTTGATGGACAAGCCCGACGTCGACGTGATCGAAGGGCTCTCCCCGGCGATCAGCATCGAGCAGAAGGCGACCAGCCACAACCCGCGCTCGACCGTCGGCACGGTCACCGAGATTCATGACTACCTGCGGCTGCTGTACGCGCGCGCCGGTACGCCCTACTGCCCCGATCACGATCTGCCGCTGCAGGCGCAGACGGTGTCGCAGATGGTGGATGCGGTGCTCGCCATCCCCAACGAGCCGCGCTTGATGATCCTGGCCCCCGTGGCCCGCGAGAAAAAGGGCGAATTCCTCGAACTCTTCGCCGAGATGCAGGCGCATGGCTACATCCGCTTCCGGGTCGACGGGCAGACCTATGAATACAACGACCTGCCCAAGCTCAAGAAGACCGAGAAGCACGACATCGACGTGGTGATCGATCGCCTGCGTGCACGCCCCGACATGCAGCAGCGACTCGCCGAGAGCTTCGAGGCCGCGCTGCGATTGGCTGACGGCCGCGCGATCGCGTTGGAGATGGACGCGCCCGCATCCGAAACGAGCACGCCACCGGCTGCGCGCGAGCACCTGTTCAACGCGAAGTTCGCCTGCCCGATCTGCCACTACTCGCTGGCCGAACTCGAACCGCGCCTGTTCTCCTTCAACTCGCCCGTGGGTGCATGTCCGAGCTGCGACGGCCTCGGCCATCGCGAGTTCTTCGACCCGGCACGCGTGGTCGCGTTTCCGTCGCTGAGCCTCGCCAGCGGTGCCGTGAAGGGCTGGGACCGCCGCAACGGCTATTACTTCAGCATGCTGGAGAGCGTGGCGAAGCACTACAAGTTCGACATCGACACACCCTTCGAATCGCTTCCTGCTTCGGTCCAGCAGACGGTGCTGCAGGGCTCGGCGCAGGAAGAGATCAAGTTCACCTATGTGATGGACAGCGGCCAGCAGGCCGGCAAGAAGCTGGTGCGCAAGCATCCCTTCGAAGGGATCATCCCGAACATGGAGCGGCGCTATCGCGAGACCGATTCGACGATGGTGCGCGAAGACCTCTCGCGTTTCCGCAACATGCAGCCCTGCCCCGACTGCCACGGCACGCGTCTGCGTCGCGAGGCGCGCAACGTCTTCCTGGTCGACGAGACCGGTGCGGAGCCCCGCCGCATGGCGATCTACGAGATCAGCCGCGCCACGCTGCGCGAGAGCTTTGCGTACTTCCAGGACTTGCACCTGCGTGGCGCCAAGGCGGAAATCGCCGACAAGGTGGTGCGCGAGATCGGACTGCGACTGAAGTTCCTGAACGACGTGGGCCTCAACTACCTGAGCCTGGACCGCAGCGCCGAGACGCTGTCCGGCGGCGAGGCGCAGCGCATCCGGCTCGCCTCGCAGATCGGCTCGGGGCTCACCGGCGTGATGTACGTGCTCGACGAGCCGAGCATCGGCCTGCACCAGCGGGACAACGATCGGCTTATCGGCACGCTGAAGCATCTGCGCGACATTGGCAACAGCGTGATCGTGGTCGAGCACGACGAGGACATGATCCACGCGGCCGACCACGTGATCGACATGGGGCCCGGGGCCGGCGTTCACGGCGGGCGCGTGATGGCGCAGGGGACCTACGCGCAAGTGGCAGCCAGTCCGGATTCGCTGACAGGGCAATACCTCTCGGGCGTCAAGAAGATTGCCGTCCCCGTGCGCCGCACGCCGTGGCTGCCCGTGGTCACCAAGCCGGCCTTCGACGAAGGCAAGAAGCCATCACGTTTTCCGCCGAGCGGCGCCGCCGAACGGCGTGCCGCTCGCGAGGCAGCGCACCTCGCGACGCAGTCCGACGTTCAGGAAATCCGCGTCATCGGCGCCACCGGCAACAACCTCAGGAACGTGAACGTGGCCTTCCCGGTCGGCCTGCTGACTTGCGTGACGGGCGTGTCCGGGTCGGGCAAGTCGACGCTGGTCAACGACACGCTCTACGCAGCGGTGGCGCGCACGCTCTATCGCGCCCATGAGGAGCCGGCCGAGCACGAGGCGATCGAAGGCATCGAATATTTCGACAAGGTCATCAACGTCGACCAGTCGCCCATCGGCCGCACGCCGCGCAGCAATCCGGCGACCTACACCGGCCTCTTCACGCCGATCCGCGAGCTGATGGCCGAGACCAACACCGCCCGCGAGCGCGGCTACGGCCCTGGCCGCTTCAGCTTCAACGTCGCGGGCGGACGCTGCGAAGCCTGCCAGGGCGACGGCGTCGTCAAGGTCGAGATGCACTTCCTGCCCGACGTGTACGTTCCTTGCGAGGTGTGCCACGGCCAGCGCTACAACCGCGAGACGCTGGAAGTTCAGTACAAGGGCCGCAACATCGCGCAGATCCTCGACATGACGGTCGAGACGGCACACGAGTTTCTCAAGGCCGTGCCGACCATCGAGCGCAAGCTGCGCACGCTGCTCGACGTCGGCCTGAGCTACATCAAGCTCGGACAGGCGGCAACGACGCTGTCCGGCGGCGAGGCGCAACGCGTGAAGCTCGCGCTCGAACTCAGCAAGCGCGACACCGGCCGCACGCTTTACATCCTCGACGAGCCGACCACCGGCCTGCACTTTGCCGACATCGAGCTGTTGCTCAAGGTGCTGCACCAGTTGCGTGACGCGGGCAACACGATCGTCGTCATCGAGCACAACCTCGACGTGATCAAGACCGCCGACTGGCTCATCGACATGGGCCCCGAAGGCGGTGCCGGCGGCGGCACGGTGGTGGGCGTCGGTACGCCGGAAGCGATCGCGGCGAACGAGGCCAGCCATACGGGTCGCTACCTGAAGCGCCTGTTGCCGGGCTGACGACGACGCGCGCTCAGGAGAGCTTGCCGACTTCGGCCTCCCAGTTCCGGCCATCGAATGCCAGGACTTCGGGGGCCTCTTTCTGCAGGTCGTAGTTGTCGAGGCAGCGCACGTTGACTGTGTAGAGGTCGGGTGCGGCTCGCGGGCGCGTGAAGGTGTGGATGCCGCAGTGCCTGCAGAAATGATGCTTGGCCACCATGGTTCCGAACTGATAGGTGCCCAGGCTTTCCTCGCCCGAGAGAAGACGGAAGCGATCCGCGCCGACGCGGTGATGCAGGATGCCCTTCTTGGTGCAGACCGAGCAATTGCACTGCGTCACGCGATCGATGGTCGATTCGATCTCGAAGCGGATGGCTCCGCAGTGACAGCTTCCGAGGTAGCGCGACATCTTGGTGCTCCGCAAGGACGAGAGGCTGACCTTAATTCATTCCGCGCTTCCTGTGCGGCATGACCTGCGAGGTCATCGACGCTGCGCGCGCGCTCGACGACATTGGATGCAAGCCGGTACCGCGGTGGTGCCGGCAGCAACCAGGCCGACATCTCAAGGCCAACGAAAGAGCATCATGAACGGCTTCGACATCCTTCCCCTCGCTGTGGCCCTCCTCATCGGCATCGCCGCCGTGGGCTCATGCATCGGCATCGGCATCGTCGGGTCGAAGCTTCTCGAAGGCACGGCGCGGCAGCCGGAACTCAAGGACACGCTGCAGACGCTGTTCTTCCTGATCGCGGGCGTCACGGACGGCGCCTTCATCATCGCCACGGGCATCGGGCTGTGGTTCGCGACGGCCAATCCGTTCCGGTAGCTCGCCCCCAGGTTGGCTCACTTCGTGTAGCCGCCCACCCCCTACCGGGGGCAACACCAGCGGCCCGGCGAAGCCGGTTCCGCGGTGTTTCACGAACGGGCCTGGCTGCGCCGGCCTCGGCAATCGGGGCGGCTATCGCTGGCCGATGCGGACGTCGCCGAACAGCGCCTTCAGTTCGCGCGGCTGGGAGCGCCAGTATTGCGGGGGCGCCTCGACCTGGGCACCGAGCTCTGCAGCGGCACGCCACGGCCAGTGCGGCTCGAACAGCATCGCCCGCGCCAGCGCCACCAGGTCGGCTTGCCCGGCTGCGACGATCGCCTCGGCCTGCGACGGCTCGGTGACGAGGCCGACGGCAATGACCGGCAGATCGACCGCTGCCTTGATCCGCTCGGCCAACGGCACCTGGTAGCCGGGCGAGAGCGGGATCTTCTGCTGCGGCGACACGCCGCCCGAGGAGACGTGCACGAAGCTGCAGGCGCGCGACGAGAGCGCCCGGGCAAAGGCGATGCTCTGCTCGACGTCCCAGCCCCCATCGACCCAGTCGGTCGCGGAGATTCGCACGCCGACGGGCGTTCGAGAGGGCACGGCGGCACGCACCGCATCGAAAACTTCCAGCGGAAAGCGCATGCGGTTTTCCAGCGAACCGCCGTAGGCATCGTCACGCTGGTTGGCAAGCGGCGAAAGGAACTGATGCAGCAGGTAGCCATGCGCCGCATGCAGCTCGATCGCATCGAGACCGAGCGCATCCGCACGCTGCGCCGCACGCACGAAGGCCGCCTTCACGCGTGCGAGCCCTTCGGTGTCGAGCGCCATCGGCGGCGGTTCGCCCGGGGCATGCGGAATGGCGGAGGGGGCCACCGTCTGCCATGCGCCTTCGTCCGGCGTCAGGCATTGACCGCCTTCCCATGGCGTGTGGCTCGATGCCTTGCGCCCCGCATGGGCGAGCTGAATGGCGACCGGGATGCGCGAATAGCGACGGATCGCGGCCAGCACGCGCGCCAGCGCTGCCTGGTTGTCGTCGGAATAGAGCCCGAGATCTCCGGGCGTGATGCGCCCGATCTCCTCGACCGCCGTCGCCTCGATGGTGAGCAAGCCGGCGCCCGAAAGCGCAAGCTGCCCGAGATGGATCATGTGCCAGTCGACGGCATTGCCGTCTTCGGCGGAGTACTGGCACATCGGAGCGATGACGATCCGATTGCGCAGCGTCAAGGGACCGAGGGCGAAGGGAGAGAACAGGGCACTCATCGCGCCCGTTATATCGGTGCCGCGCGCCCGGCGCTCGACAAGGGGCTTCCCTTGGGTCGGATCCGCAGCATGCCTTCCTGCGCCGTGGAGGCGACGAGCCGACCGTCGCGCGTGAAGATGCTGCCGCGGCACAGGCCGCGCGCGCCGTTCGCGCTCGGCGAGTCGACGCAGTAGAGCAGCCACTCGTCCATGCGGAAATCGCGGTGGAACCACATCGCATGGTCGAGGCTGGCGGGCCGCACCTGGCCGCTCATGAAGCTCAGGCCGTGCGGCAGCATCGCGGCGCGCAACAGTCCGTGATCGGACGCATAGGCCAGCAAGGCGCGATGCACGAGGGGATCGTCCGGCAGCGGGGCGATCGCGCGCATCCAGACGCCGCTTTCCGAGGATCGAGGTGCCGGCGCCAGCAGGTCATCGGGCTCGACGCGGCGGTATTCGATGCCGTGCGGCATCAGCGCCTTCGGGCGCCACATCGCGGGCAGGCGGTCGCCGAGCGCCATGCGCTGGTCCAGTTCGCTCGGCAGGCCTTCCGGACCGGCGGCTTCGGGCATGGGGAGCTGGTGCTCGATGCCCTCATCCACTGTCTGGAACGAAGCTGCCATCTCGAAAATGACGCGGTCCTGCTGTCGCGCGACCACGTGCCGCATCGTGAAGCTGCGGCCGTCGCGCACGCGGTCGACCGCGTATTCGATGGGTGCATGCTCCCCGGGCAGCAGGAAGTAGGCATGCATCGAATGCACCGGGCGTTCGGCACCCACGGTGCGGCAGGCGGCCATCAGCGCCTGTCCGAGCACCTGCCCGCCGAAGACGGCCGGCGTGCCGATGTCTTCGCTCTGGGCCAGGAAGCGGTCGTTGCCCAGGGGTTCGAGGCTCATCAGATCGACGAGCGTGTCGACGAGTCGGCGGGCGGTGGTGGGGTCGGTCATCGGGGGAGCGCGGGGAGCGCCGGAAAAACGAGCCCACAACGATAGCAAAGAGCGCGCCGACTCGGTGTCTCGCGCCTGTCAGCGATCGAGGTCGGCGCCGTCCGCGGTCAGCTTGCGCTGAAGCGCCGGCACGTCGACCGTCGCAAAACTGCCGCTGCCCAGCGACGCCGCGGCGATCCCAGCCGCCTGCCCCATGACGAAGCAGCCTCCGCTGGCGCGTGCCGCCGACTGGCCCTCATGCGTCATCGAGGCGCAACGGCCGGCGACCAGCAGGTTGTCCACGCCGCGCGGCACGAGCATGCGCCATGGAAGCTGGTTGTAGGTGCGGTTGCCGTCGCGGGGGAATGCCCACTCGATCTTGCCGGCCGCATGCATCTCCATCGGCCAGGCATTGACGCCGATGCTGTCGTCGAAGCGCGCCGACGACAGGATGTCCTCGCCCGTCAGCGCATAGAGGCCTTCGATGCGCCGCGTTTCGCGGATGCCCACCTGCGGCGCGATCTCGACGATGGCCGATTGTTCGAAGCCTGGCACTTCGGCCTTGAGAAAGCGGAAGTATTCACCGATCTGGCGACGGCCTTCGACCTCGCCATCACTCAACTGTCGCGCGTCGACGCCGTTCATCGCGCCGCCTTCAGCATTGCGGATCTGCGTGACATTGGCGCGCCACTCGCGCGGATCGATCTGCGGCCGCAGGATCGCGCCTTCGCGGGGAAAGCGGTAGGCCTGCGGGTCGCGCTCCCGCGCCTTCGCCATCAGGTCGTTGATCGCCTTGAATTCGCCCACAGCCGCCAGCGCGCGCTGTGCATCGACGTGGCCGACGCGGAACATGGTGGACGGAAACAGCCCGCTGCCGTGGCCGTCGCCGACCGCGAAGGGCACGCCCGCGAAAGCGGCGACGTCCGCATCGCCGCTGCCGTCGATGAAGGCATTGGCACGGATGGCCTGGCGACCGGACTTGGTCTCGACCATGAGCGCGACGATGCGATCGCCCTCCATGACCACCGCGGCCGCCAGCGAGTGGAACAACAGATGCACGCCCGCATCCAGCAACAGTTGATCGGCCGCGCACTTGTAGACCGAGGTGTCGTACGAACGCACGCGGATGCGCCCCTGCATGCCGTCCTGCGGCTTGTTGAGACCACCCATGGCGTCGATGCGGGCGAGCAGGTCGTCGGCCACGCCGTGCACGAGTTGCGTCATCTCGCCGTCGCGCTTTCCGTAGAGGCCCGCGAAGTTCGTCACGCCGCCGGCCGTGCCCATGCCGCCGAGGAACCCGTAGCGCTCCACCAGCAGCGTGCGCGCGCCATGACGGGCAGCGCTCACGCTCGCCGCGATGCCGGCCGGGCCGCCGCCGACCACGACGACGTCGTACTCCCCGAAGACCGGCAAGTCGCGCGCAGGCTCACGCAAGATCGAATTCATCTGCTTCTCCATTGAGTTCGGCGCCCCACATCACATCAGGCCGTTCGCCCATTAGGGAAACACCGCGGAACCGGCTTTGCCGGGCCGTTGGTGTTGCCCCCGGCAGGGGGTGGGCGGCTACACGAAGTGAGCCAACCTGGGGGCGAGCTACTGAAGCTTGATTCCGTTCGTGGAGATGATCCGACTCATGATCGTCGCCTCTTCCTTCACGCGCTCGCGCATACCATCCGGCGAAGTACCGACTGCCTGCCAGCCCTGATCGAACAGCCGCTGACGCACTTCGGGCGATTTCATGATGACCGCGAGTTCCTTCGTGATGCGGGCCTGCGCAGCCTTCGACAGGTTCGCGGGGCCGAGCAGCGCGGTCCAGACTTCGAGGTTGAAATCGCGAACGCCGGCTTCGGACAGCGAGGGCACTTCCGGTGCCAGCGTGCTGCGTCCACTCGTGAGGCCGACCGCCTTGAGCTTGCCGGCATGCACCTGCGGCCAGGCCACGCCCGGCGGGATGAGCGCCATCTGCACCTGATCGCCCAACAGACCGGTCACGACCTGCGGGTTGCCCTGGTAGGGCACGTGCTCGGCCTTGAGGCCCGGAACGCGGCTCTTGAGCAACTCCATGCCCAGATGGCCGACCGAACCGACGCCGACCGAACCGTAGCTCCATTTGTCGCCCCCTTTGCGCGCCGCATCGAAGAAGGCAGCGCCGGCGGGCAGGTTGTTCGGCGCAACCAGGATCAGCGGTGCGGTGGCGATCAGCGACAGGTAAGTGAAGTCCTTGGCCGGGTCATAGGGCAGCTTCGGATACAGCATCTTCGACGAGGTCAGGTTGCCGTTGATCACGATGCCGATGGTGTGATCGTCGGTGGCCTTCGCGACGAAGTCCGCCGCGATGTTGCCCGACGCACCGGGCTTGTTGTCGACGATGACCGGCTGCCCGAGGGCCTTGGCCAGAGGCTCGGCGATGGTGCGTGCCGCGATGTCGGGCGTCGAGCCGCCAGGAAAGCCGACGACGAGACGGATGGGCTTGGTCGGCCATGCGGTGCCCTGTGCCATGGAAGCCAGCGGCAGAACGCCGGCGGCGAGGCCACAGGCAGCGGCAAGGAGAGCTCTCTTCGATGCGTGCATAAAGTTGAAAGGGGATTGAAAAAGCAAAGGGCCCAAGGATACGCCCGGCTGTGTCCAGACGTTACGAGGGCCCGTGTATCCCCTCGGAGCGTCAATCGACGCGAACGACGATGGGCTCGAGTCCGTCGATGTGGACCTTCATGGTCTGCCCAGGCTTCACGGCGCCCACGCCTTCCGGCGTGCCGGTGAAGATGAGGTCGCCGGGCTGGAGCGCGAAGAGCGTCGACAGATTGGCGATGACTTCGTTGACCGACCAGATCAGGTGACGCAGATCGCTCTTCTGGCGAATTTCGCCGTCCACTTCGAGCGTGATGGCACCTTCGGTGATCTCTCCCGCATCAGCGAGCGGCCGCACCGCGCCGACCGGCGCGGAAAGGTCGAAGGCCTTGCCGATTTCCCACGGGCGGCCTTGCTCGCGCATCTTCATCTGCAGGTCGCGGCGCGTCATGTCCAGGCCCACGGCGTAGCCGTAGATGTGCCTGGCGGCGTCCTCGACGGCGATGTTGCGTCCGCCCTTGCCAATCAGGACGACCAGTTCGGCCTCGTAGTGATAGTTGGCGGTCTGCGGTGGGTACGGGATGGTCGCTGTCTTGCCGGCGGCCACGGGGACGATCGATGCGTCGTCATTGGGCTTGCAGAAGAAGAAAGGCGGCTCGCGATCGGGATCGAAGCCCATTTCGCGCGCATGCGCCGCGTAGTTGCGGCCAACGCAATAGACGCGGCGGACCGGGAACAAGTCGGTCGAGCCGGCGATGGGAAGGCCGACGACGGCCGGAGGAGAAACGACGAAGGACATGAAAGGCTCCTGCCGCCAATGCGGCATCTGGGGGGTCAGGGAAAAATGCTGCGGGGCGCAGCGGAGGATCAGGAATCCTGGAGAAAGGCCTCGCGCAGGATGCCCATGGCCTGTTGCACCGGCCGGTCCGAGAAGCTGAACAGCACGGTGTCTTCGCTCGCCGAGAGGCGCAGCGGCGCCCACGACGGCACGACGAAGGTGTCGCGCGGGCCGAAGGTGAAACGCTGTCCGCCGATCTCGGCCGTGCCGTGGCCTTCGACCACGTTGTAGACAGCGCCGTCGGTCGCGCGATGGGTCTTGCCGGCGAAACCAGCCGGAAGCAACTGCAGGTTGGTCGCGATGGTGGGCATCGGCGAGCCGCCCGTCAGCGGATTGATGTAGCGCAGCTTGTGGCCCAGCCAGGCGTCGGGCGCTTCCTGCTTTTGCAGCTGCGCAAGGGCTTCGCGGCTGCGCGCGTAAGGGTAGTTGAAGATCGGCGAGGTCGGCGAACCGTGGTCATGCCGCACAGGCACCATGTTGTGGCCGAAGCGCGCGAGGCTGTTGCCTTCGGGCCGTGCGACGTGCTGTACCTTGGCATCGTCGTTCTCGGCAAAGCCGGCGTCGAAGAAGCGAAGCATCGGGATGTCGAGGCCGTCGAGCCAGACCACCGGCTCGCTCACGCCTTCGATGCCTTCGTTGCCATGGTCGTGCCAGGCCCAGGACGGCGTGATGATGAAGTCGCCCGGGTACATGGTGGTGCGCTCGCCGGCCACGGTGGTGTAGGCACCCTTGCCATCGACGATGAAGCGCAAGGCAGACTGCACATGGCGGTGCGACGGCGCCACCTCGCCCGGCATGATGAGTTGCAGGCCGGCATAGAGCGATTGCGTGATCGACGAACGGCCCGGGATGGCCGGGTTCTCCAGAACCAACACGCGGCGCACGGCTTCTTCTGCGGTAATGAGCTCGGCCGACTCCATCAGCAGCGGACGGATCTCGTCGTACCGCCAGAGCGCCGGTACGCAAGGTGTCTGCGGTTCGCGCGGCACCAGGGCGTGCAGCGATTCCCACAGCGGCGTGAGGTTCAGCGGGCGGATGCGCTCGTAGTAGGCACGGCGTTCGGCGGCATCGCTATGCGCGGCTTGCGTGGCGGTATTCATGAGGCTTTGTCTCCTGGCAATGTGGCAAAGGATGCCTGGACGCCATTGTTGGACGTCACTACTATTTGTTCAAGACCGACATATCGATACTCGCAATTTCGTTTTTCGATAATGGTCCTGTTTCCGATATTTCCAGGGAAGACCCATGTCCAAACTCGATCTCGAATGGCTGGCCGTGTTCGACGAGGTCTACAAGACCGGCAGCGTCTCCAAGGCCGCCGACCGCCTCGGCATCGCGCAGGCGGCGGCCAGCACCATGCTGAACAAGCTGCGCACGCATTTCGACGACCGGCTGTTCGCGCGCACCGCGCAGGGCATGCAGCCCACGCCTTATGCACAGCGCTTGTGCATTCACGTGCGCGAGGTGCTCTCCCAGCTGGAGCAAGCGCGCGGCAGCCGCAGCGGCTTCGATCCCGGCGAGGCGCGGCGCAACTTCCGAATCTGCATGACCGACATCAGCGAGGTGGTGCTGCTGCCAGGGTTGCTGGACCACCTGCGACGAGCTGCGCCGGGCGTGCACATCGAGACCGAGATCATCTCGAACGACAGTGGGCGCCGGCTGGAAGACGGCGAAGTCGACCTGGCGGTGGGCTTCATGCCGCAACTGGACGCCGGCTTCTACCAGCAGACGCTCTTCGCGCAGAACTTCGTCTGCCTGGTGGCGCAGAACCACCCGCGCATCGGCGCGCGCCTCACGCTCAAGCGCTTCGAGGCCGAGGCCCATGCGGTGATCTCGTCATCGGGCACCGGCCACGCGATCATCGACAAGACGATCGCGCGGCTCGGCCTCACGCGCAACGTCGTGGTGCGGCTTTCGAGCTTCCTGAGCGTGGCGCGCATCGTGGCGCATACCGAACTGCTCGTGATCGTGCCCCGCATCCTCGGCGAAGTGCTCGTCACCCAAGAGCCGGTGAAGATGATGGACCCGCCTTTCGCCCTGCCCGCCTATGCCGTCAAGCAGCACTGGCACGAGCGCTTCCACGCGGATGCCGGCAACGCATGGCTGCGGCGCACCGTGGCGCAACTCTTTGGCCCCAAGACCGGCGCGGCGCTCGCATAATTGGCGAGGGCGCCTTTTCGATCAACTCCTCGCCCAGGCATTCCATGTCGTCCATCACCCTGCGATTTCTGGCCGAACCCAGCACCGTGAACTTCGGCGGAAAGGTCCACGGCGGCACCGTCATGAAGTGGATCGACGAAGCCGGCTACGCCTGCGCGACGAGCTGGTCCAAGCGCTATTGCGTGACGGTGTTCCTCGGCAGCATCCGCTTCCACCGCCCGATCATGATCGGCGACCTGGTGGAGGTGGAGGCGCGACTGGCCTACACAGGCAACAGCAGCATGAACATCTCCGTCGAAGTGCGCAGCGGCGACATGAAGGGCGGCGAGATGCAGAAGACGACCGAGTGCCTGATCGTCTTCGTCTCCGTCGATTCGCACGGCCGCCCGCTGCCGGTCGACGCCTTCACGCCGGGCACGCCGGGGGAGATGGCGCTGGCAGAGCGCGCGCGGTCGCACCTGGAGGCGTCGCGGGCGGCCGCCGGCACGTAAACGCTTCGTCGTGGCGCGATCAGCCCGCCGCCATCACCGTGCCGCTGACTTCGCCCAACCCGATGCGCACAGCCCCTGCACGCTCGCAATAGCCGCGCAGGCTGAGCGTGTCGCCGTCTTCCAGGAAAGTGCGCCGCTCGCCGTTGGGCAGCGTGATCGGTTGCTTGCCACCCAGCGTGAGTTCGAGCAGCGAGCCCGCCTCGTCGGGCTTCGGGCCCGACAGCGTGCCGGAGCCGAGCAGGTCGCCCGGCTGCAGGTTGCAGCCATTCACCGTGTGGTGCGTGACAAGCTGCGCGGCCGTCCAATACGCGGCCTCGGTGGTGTTGCCGCGCGTGAGGCGCACGGCCGGCTCGCCGGCTTCGCGCATCTTGGCGGTCTGCAGCCACACCTCGAGCGTGATGTCGAGCGCACCGCTTTCGCGGTTGGCAGGTGCATCGAGGTAGGGCAGCGGCTGCGGTTCGCCAGCCGCGCGCTCGAACTTCGCGCGGAAGGGCGCGAGCGCCTCCATCGTGACGATCCATGGCGACAGCGTGGTCGCAAAGTTCTTCGCGAGGAAGGGGCCGAGCGGCTGATATTCCCACGCTTGCAGGTCGCGCGCCGACCAGTCGTTGAGCAGCGTCACGCCGAACAGATGCTGCTCGGCGTCGGCGATGGCGATGGGCTCGCCGAGTGCATTGCCGCGGCCGACGACAAAGCCGAGCTCCAGTTCGTAGTCGAGCCGCTTCGACGGGCCGAAGCTCGGCATCTCGGCATCCGGCGCCTTGGTCTGACCTTGGGGACGCTTGAATCGCTGGCCGCTCACGCCGATGGACGAAGCCCGGCCGTGGTAGCCGATCGGCACCCACTTGTAGTTGGGCATCAGCGGCTGGTCGGGACGGAACAGCTTGCCGACGGTGGTGGCATGGTGGATGCCGGTGTAGAAGTCGGTGTAATCGCCGATGCGGCAAGGCACGGTCATCTCGACGGCCGATTGCGCCGAGAGGGCCTTGTTCCATGCCGACTGCTTCGGGCTGCCTTCGCGCAGGCCTTCGGAGATGGCGTTGCGCAGGGCTCGACGCTCGGTGGCGCCTTGCGCCAGCAGCACATTCATGTCATCGGTGTCGACGAGTCCCGCCGCCTTCAGGTCGAGCACCTGGTCGCCGATCGCGACGCCGATGCGGAAGCCTTCGCTGCTGCCGGCGGGCCGGAAGCGACCGAAGGGCAGGTTCTGGATCGGGAAGTCACAACCGGCTTCATTGGCCGAAGGCACCCAGCTGCGCAGCTTCGGATCGTGTGTGGCGTTCAATGTGTTCATGGCTTGTACTTGTCTTGAAGGCCGGCCCAGCAGTCGGCGTAGTTCTGGTCGAGCGCGGGGCTTTTCATCGCGAACTCGGTGGGAATGAAGCGATAGCGGCTCTCGAACATGAAGGCCAGCGTGTTGTCGAGCTTCTGCGGCTTGAGGTCGCTGTGGCTCGCCTTCTCGAAGGCTTCCTCGTCGGGGCCGTGCGGCACCATGCAGTTGTGCAGGCTCGCACCGCCCGGCTTGAAGCCGCCGGGCTTGGCGTCGTACTCGCCGTAGACCAGCCCCATGAACTCGCTCATGAGGTTGCGGTGGTACCAGGGCGGACGGAAGGTGTCTTCCATGACGAGCCAGCGCGGCGGGAAGATCACGAAGTCGCAGTTGGCGGTGCCGGGGGTGTCGCTCGGCGAGGTGAGCACGGTGAAGATCGACGGGTCCGGATGGTCGAAGCTGATCGAGCCGATGGTCATGAAATGCGCCGTGTCGTACTTCACTGGCGACAGGTTGCCGTGCCACGCGACGACGTTGAAGGGCGACTGCTTCGTGGGCGCCGACCAGAAGCGGCCGCCGGACTTCTTGACGAGTTCGTAGGCGACGGTCGCATCCTCGAACGCGGCCACAGGGGCTTGAAAGTCGCGCGAGTTGGCCAGCCCGTTGGAACCGATCGGGCCCAGCTCCGGCAGGCGGAACTGCGCGCCGTAGTTTTCGCAGAGGTAGCCGCGCGACAAGCCATCCGGTAAGGCGACCTTGAAGACCACGCCGCGCGGCACCAGCGCGATCTCACCGGGCTTGACGTCCAGCACGCCCATTTCGGTGGTGATCTCGAGGCGACCCTGCTGCGGCACGAAGAGCATCTCGCCGTCGGCATTGACGAAGGCGCGGCGCTCCATCGAGCGGCTCGCGACATAGACATGCGCGGCCAAGCCGGTCTGCGCTTCGGCATCGCCGTTGGCGGCCAGCGTGCGCACGCCATCGATGAAATCGACGTCGGCGTTGTCCAACGGGATCGGCGCCCAGCGCAGCGGCTCGGGCGGCAGCGGGATCTCGCGGTCGGCACCGGTCTTCCATTGCGCCTGCGCGTAGGGCTTGTAGCGGCCGGAGACCACCGAGGGCTGTCGCCGGTACATCCACGTGCGGCGGTTCTCGTGGCGCGGTGCGGTGAAGGCCGTGCCGGAAATCAATTCTGGATAAAGGTCGAAGGGCGCACGCTGCGGGCTGTTGCGGCCTTGCGGCAGCGCGCCTGCGACGGCTTCCGTCACGTATTCGTTGCCGAAGCCGCTCTGGTAGCGGCGTTCGGCGGCGGATGCGGTTGTCATGATGTCCTTTCTCTTCCTGGATGTTCGGTGGTGCACGAGGCTGCATCGAAGGCCTGTCGCAGCACGGCCGTCGAGCCGATGTGGTTGGCCAGCACGAGCACGAGGCGCGCGTTGAAGGCGTGACTCTCTTCGGTCGACAAGCCCTGGTGGGCTTCGATCAGCGCCTCGTAAAAGTCGTCGGGCGCATCGAGGTTCGGCGTGGTGATGAGTTCCATGGCCTTCTATGCCTTTGCCTTTGCCAGCGCACGATCGCGCGCGGAACGCACGTCGTGGGATGTGGGATGGCGCCAACGTGCGCACACATGCTGATCGGGACGCAGCAGGTAGACGGTCCCGGGCCGCGCGTCATAGCGCCGGGCCGCGACCTCGCCTTCGTCCGTCGCGGCGACCTGCACGACGTGCAGCGGCACGTCGGCCGTTGCGAGCGCCTGCCGGCTGCGCTCGGCTGGCTCGCCGTCGCCGAACACGACGGCTGTGAAACATGCGGCGCCCGTGGAGGGCGCGGGACACAGTTCGCGCAGCAACCAGCCGGTGCTGCCGTCGGCGCGGACGATGGGCGCATCGGCAGCGGGTGCGCCGGGCACCATCGGTCCGCCGAACGCATCGACGTCGGCCGTGTTCAACGGCGACCCGCTCAGGGTGCTCGGCACCGACAGGCGGCCACTGTTGACCAGCGCCCGCGCGAAGGCGTGGCGCTTGGAGAGTTCGAGCACTGCGTCGCGGAACAGACGGCTGACCTCGCTCTTCGGCGTGATGAAGTCGGTAGCGCGCGTCGAGTTGCGGATGTTCTCGTCGGCCGCGTACTCGCGCTCGCTCGCATAGCTGTCGAGCAGCACATCGGGGGCTTCGTGCCGAACCACGGCAGCCAGCTTCCAGGCAAGGTTGTCGGCGTCCTGCACACCGGAGTTCGCCCCGCGCGCGCCGAATGGCGAGACGCCATGCGCCGAATCCCCCGCAAACAGCACACGGCCGTGGCGGAAGCGCTCCATGCGCTGGCAGGCAAAGGTGTAGACGCTGGCCCAGCCGATACTGAACTGCACACGTTCGTGGCCGATGCTGTCGAGCAGGGCACGCACGCGCGGGATGATGTTCTCGTGCTTGCGCTCCTCCACCGGATCGGCGTCCCAGCCGAGTTGGAAGTCGACTCGCCACACGTTGTCGGCCTGCTTGTGCAGCAACACGCTCTGCCCAGGATGGAAGGGCGGGTCGAACCAGAAGCGGCGCTCGGTCGGGAGATCCGCGTCCATGTTCACGTCGGCGATCAGGAAGCGATCCCGGAAGACACGGCCCTTGGCTTCCTGCCCGAGCAGTTGCCGCAGGCTTGAGCGCGAACCGTCGCAGGCCGCCACGTAGTCGGCGGCAAGTTCGTAGTTGCCGTCAGGCGTCTCGATCGTGAGCAGCGCGTGGTCTGCGTGCTGCGCGATGCCGACGACCTTGTTGCTCCAGCGAACGTCGATCAGCGGCAGTTCGGCGGCGCGCTCCGACAGATAGCCTTCGACGTAGTACTGCTGCAGATTGATGAAGGCCGGACGCTCGTGTCCCGCTTCGGGCTGCAGGTCGAATTGATAGACCTGCTCGTCCTTGAAGAACACCCTGCCGACTTGCCACGACACACCCTTGGCCACCATGCGGTCGGCGCAGCCCAGGCGATCGAAGACCTCCAGCGTGCGCTTCGCGAAGCAGATTGCGCGCGATCCGGTGGACAGCGTGTTGTCGTTGTCGAGCAGGACCACCGGGACCTGCCGTTGCGCGAGATCGATCGCGAGCGCAAGCCCCACCGGGCCGGCGCCGACCACCACGACGGGATGGCGCGCCGGCGGCGCGGCGTCCTGGTCCGCGTGGCGCTTGTAGTCGAAACGCAGCGACTGATAGTCGACGCCTTGCATGGCTTCAGCCTTCCAGGGCCTTCCACATCTCGATGTCGCGCTCTGCCGTCCAGATGCGCGGGTCGGCGTACTGGGTCGCCTCGTCGTAGCAGCGCGTGACGTCGAAGGGCATGCAGTGGTCGAAGATCACCCAGTGGCCGTACTTGGGTTTCATCGCTGCGTAGGTGTCCTTGTAGACGGCGTTCAGGTCCTTGCCCTGCGCGACGCCTTTCTGAACGTTGGCGTAGACGTCGGCGATGAAGCTGCGCGTGCCCGCGAGGCCCTTGGCGACTTCATCGGGCGTCGTGAGCGCTGCGCCGCGGCCGGGCACGAGCGCCTTCGGCTCGAGCGCGGCGATGTTGTCCAGCGTCTGCGGCCAGTCCTTGAAGTAGGCGTCGCCCGCGTACGGCGTGGCGTCGAACTCGACCAGATCGCCGCTGAGCAGCGTGCGTTCCTCGGGAAGCCAAACGACCGTGTCGCCCTTGGTGTGGCCACGACCGAGCTGGATCAACTGCACTTCGAGCTTGCCGAGCCACAGGGTCATCTTGCCCGCGAAGGTCATGGTCGGCCAGGTCATTCCGGGCGGCACGGTCTCGACGTTCTGGAACAGGCGCGGGAAGCGGCCGATCTCGCTCGCCTTGTCCTGCTCGCCGCGCTCGACGATGAGGTCGCGCGTGTCCTGGCTGGCAATGATGTGCTCGGGCTTGTAGGCGGCAGCGCCCAGCACGCGCACCGCGTGGTAGTGCGTGAGCACGACGTACTTGATGGGCTTGTCGGTCACTTCGCGGATACGGCGGACGACGTCGGCTGCCATCGCAGGCGTGGCCTGGGTGTCGGCCACCAGCACGCAGTCGTCGCCAACGATGATGCCGGTGTTGGGGTCGCCCTCGGCCGTGTAGGCCCAGGCGTGCTCGGAGATCTGGCTGAAGGTGATCTTCTTTTCTTCCAGATCGGCCTGGCTGGCGAACTTCTTGACCTCGGTCATCGGGGGTCTCCTTGTAAAAATTTGTCTAACGTAAATCGATTCGCTGTTAACGAATGTGCGCAGTCTAGATCGAAAATCAGTTAATGTCTAATGCCTTCTGCATGAACAAATATCGGGGGATTGGCGATGAGCACAGACAACGATCGCGGCCAACGGGGCATCCAGAGCATCGAAGTGGGCGGGCAACTGCTTCGCGCGCTGGTCCATCACGGCCGCCCCATGGCTCTGAAGGACCTGGCGCGCGAGGCCGAGATGTCCCCCGCCAAGGCGCACCCCTACATGGTCAGTTTCGGCCGCCTGGGGCTGATCGAGCAGGACCGCACCAGCGGTCACTATCTGCTCGGTCCGCTCGCGTTGCAACTGGGGTTGATCAGCCTGCAGCAGGCGAACCCGGTTCACGTCGCCACGCCGCTGACCGCCGAACTCGCGCAGCAGATCGGGCAGACAGTGGCGATCGCGGTGTGGGGCGACCGGGGCGCCACCATCGTGCGGATCGCGGAATCGCCTGCGCCGCTGCACGTGAACATGCGGCATGGCACGGTGTTCTCGCTCACCAACACGGCATCGGGGCGGCTTTTCGGCGCCTATCTGGATTCAGCGGTCGTCAAGCAATTGCTCGAAAACGAACGCCAGCGTGAACGCAGGGGCGCGGCTGCCGCCCCAACCCCTCGACGCGGCATGCCGCCCGCGCATCCGCTACCGAGCTGGCAGGACTTCGAGGCGCAACTGCGCGAGGTACGCAGCCACGGCCTCAGCCGTTCGGAAGGAGAGATCCTGCCCGGCGTGAGCGCGATGTCGGCGCCGGCCTTCGATCACACGGGCGCGATCTCGCTGGCAATCACGGCCATCGGCCCGTCGGCCATCTTCGACACGCAATGGGATGGCGAGATCGCTCTCGCCCTCAAGGCGTGCGCGGATCAGGTGTCGCAACGGCTGGGCGCTACCGCTTCAAGGCCTTGAGACGCTCCAGGCTTTCCGCCGGCCAGTACTGCGAGCGGCTGTAGTACTCCTCCATCACCGGCACGCCCGGCGGCAGCACCACCCAGGGCTGCTTCGTGGTCGTGAAGATGTGGATGTCGGGCGGCAGCGCGTCGGGCGTGTCGAGCGTGCCGACGCGCAGGAACTTCACCGCCTCGCCCGCGCCCGCGTAGTGGCTCCAGAGCGCGACCCGGCAGCGCGGGCAGCGCGCGATCTTCTGGCCCTTGCCGCTCAGCGAAGGGGTGTCGACCATCTCGACCTCGCCTTCCAGCAATTGCACGCGATCGCTTTCAATCATCGCGTTGAGCGCAAACGAAGCGCCCGACTCGCGCTGGCACCAGCGGCAATGGCAGCAGTTCACGAACAAAGGCCGCGTCGCCATCCGGTAGCGCACCGCGCGGCAGGTGCAGCCGCCTTCCATCGGGAACGCGTCGGCGCTCACATCGATCGCCCGTCGAAGTGCTTGACCGGCACCGCGTCGAGATCGATGCCTTCGAGACAACGGATGTTGATCGCTGCCATCGGGTTGCCCTTCGGGTCGGTCAGGCCTTGGCTGCTTCGAGCCCGTCACGGGTGCGGATCGCTTCCCGCCGCGCGGCTTCGGCGAAGTCGTCGCCGGACGACGCATAGCAGATGGCTCGCGACGAATTGACCACGATCGGCGCATCGGCACGCCAGCCTGCACGCACGGTCGCGACCGCGTCGCCGCCCTGGGCGCCGACACCGGGAATCAGAAGCGGCACCGTCGGCGCGAGCGCCCGGACGCGCTCGATCTCCGCCGGATAGGTGGCGCCGACCACCAGCCCCAGTTGCCCGTTCAGGTTCCATGGACCCTGGGCCAGCCGTGCGACGTGTTCGTACAGAAAGGGCTCGCCCGGCAAGCCAGCAAGACGCTGCCCCTGCAGGTCGGCACCGCCCGGATTGCTGGTGCGGCAAAGCAGGAAGGCGCCCTTGCCCTGGTGGCGCAGATAGGGCTCGACCGAATCGAAGCCCATGAAGGGCGAGAGCGTGACGGCGTCGGCCCCGTAGCGTTCGAAAGCCTCCCGGGCGTACTGCTCGGCGGTGGAACCGATGTCCCCGCGCTTGGCGTCGAGGATCGTTGGCACGTGCGGCGCATTGCGGCGCATGTGCTCCATGAGCTGCTCCAGCTGCCCTTCGGCGCGATGTGCGGCGAAATAGGCGATCTGGGGCTTGAAGGCGATGACGAGATCGGCGGTGGCATCGACGATGCGCGCGCAGAAGTCATAGATCTTGCTGGCGTCGCCCTGGAGATGGGCGGGGAATTTCATCGGTTCGGGGTCGAGGCCGACGCACAGCAGCGAGCCGTTTTGGCGCTCGGCGGCGCGCAGCTTGTCCAGGAAGGTCATGGGGCGGAATTTTAGGCCGCCGCGGGGTTTCAGCTTCGGCGCGCGACTTCCTCGGCGGCAAGGCACAGGTCAGCCCATGCGCGGGCCTTGTCGACCGGATTGCGCAACAGATACACCGGATGGTAGGACGCGACGATCGGCACTGCCTCGAGGCCCGGCAGGAGCGCCACGGGGACCACGCGGCCACGAAGCTTGCCGAGCGGATCGCCACTCTGCATCAGGCTCTGCGCCGCCAGCGGCCCCAGGGCGAGGACGAGCCGCGGCGCCAGGACCGGGACGCAGTCAGCCAGCGCCTCGCCGAGCGGCCGCGGACTCTCGGGCTGTCCCGAGGCCACGCCGCGATGCGTGCGCATCAGGTGGACCGGGGTTCCGCCGTCGTGCAGTTGCAGCGCACGCAACATGTTGTCGAGCAGCCGGCCCGCATCGCCCGAGAAGGGATCGCCGTGGCGGCCGTCGAGTTCGGGGGGCGTGTCGGCAATGACCAGCCAGCCGCCCTGCGGCGCGGCCTCGCTGGCGTAGAGGCGCCGCGGCGCGTCCGACAGAACTGCTGCTGCGCCGTGCGTTGCCGCAACCGGCGCGCGGGTCGCCACAGCGGGAGCGACCGGCGGGATCACCGGTGCCCGCTGGACGGGTATCGCCGCGACGTCGAGCCGGGAACGGGTCGGCTCGCCGGCGTCGGCCACGACCGGCGGATGGACCTCTGGCACGGCCTGGGCCTCGCCGGCTTCCGTTTTCGGCCACCAGAAGAGCTTGATTCCCATCTCGTCCAGCATCGCGCGTTGGCGTGGCGTCATGTCAGCCCTCCCCAGGCGCTGTTGGATTCATTGAGCCGCAGGCTCATCACCACGGCATCCTCGCGGGCGTTGACGTGCGCCGGGTAGTAGCCCTTGCGGATGCCGACGCGGCGAAAGCCGTGGCGTTCATAGATGGTGAGCGCGCGCACATTGCTCGCGCGCACTTCGAGCCAGAGCCATTGGGCGTCCAGCCCGCGCGACCAGCCGGCGAGCGCCTCCAGCATCAATGGCGCCCATCCCTGGCGTTGAAACGCGGGGGTGACTGTGATGTTGAGCAGATGGACCTCGTCGACGCCTTTCATGGCAACGAAATAACCAATGATGGTCTCGTCGACCGTTCGGAAAGCGGCGCGGCTCCACAGCGCACGCACGCCACGCGGCGTCGGTGTGGGTCCTTCGTCGGGCGCCGGGCCCACGAGGCACTGGCAGTGGTAACCGGCGGCCAGCGAATCGGTGAAATTGGCGACCGTCCACGGGTGCGTGTAAGCCGCCTGCTCGATCGCGCAGACGGCAGGAACGCGCTCGATCGTCATCGGCTCGAGGCGGGCTTCAAGCGGTTGAAGAAGGACTGCACTCATGGCGGGATGGTGGCCGCCGCCTTGATGGCGGCGCGCTCTTCCGTAGTCTGCGCCACTTTATCGCGAACGTAGAGAGGCCATGCTTCGGCCGGTGCGACGGTGCGGCCTGCCGCGAGCAGCGCGGGCGCCAAGCGCAGCATGGCGGCAGCCGTCGGCAGCACCTCGTGGCGGGACGCGGCATGCGGCAGACGGTCGCCATAGGCGGCGAAAGCATTGCCGGCCAGCGCCCAGCCGGTCGGCACGGCAACGGTCTCGGGCGCCAGCAGTTCGGCCTCGCTGGCAACGACCTCGACGCCGAGGTCGTAGCTGGCCGTGTAGACCTGGTCCATCCGCGCATCGAGTGCCACGATCACGCGCGTGGCGCCGAAACGATGGCGCGCCTCTTCGGCGACGGCGTGCAGCGTATCGATGGGCAGCAGCCGCACACCGGCGCCGAAGCCCAGGCCCTGCGCGACCGAGCAGGCGGTGCGCAGGCCGGTGAAGGAACCGGGCCCACGCCCGAACGCAATGGCGTCGAGTTCGCGCAACGAGAGGCCGGCGTCGGCAAGCAATTGCTGGATCAGCGGAATCAAGGTCGACGAGGACTGCGCGCCGCCGATGCCGCTGTGTTCGAGCAGCACATCGCCATGACGCACAGCGATCGAGAGCGCCTCGGTGCTGGTGTCGAAAGCGAGCAATTTATGCATCGGCGCATCCTCTCACGGACACCGGGCCCTGAGGCGTCGGATTCGCCGCCCGACTGCGCTGCACGCCGAACAGGATGCCCGCAGTCACGAGCAGCAGCCCCGCGATCAAGTTCCAATAGAGCGGCTCGCCCAGGAAGATCACCGCGCCGAGCGCCGACAGGCCGGGCACCAGCGCCGTGATCATCGTGGAACGCACCGGACCGAAGTACTGGATCATCCGCGTGAAGGTGATGCCGGAAATCACGACCGAGCCGACCCCCTGGAACAGCATCTGGAACAGGATTTCGCCGATCGGGGCGCTGTCGAGTCGGCTCGTGACCGCACCGGAGGCCGCCAGCAGCGCATAGGCCGGCACATAGGTCATGAAGGCGAACACCGTGATTGCAATGGTCGCCCTCACGGCCTCGAGCGCGTGCTTGCGCACCAGCACGCTGTAGCTGGCCCAGCACATGGCGGCGGCCATGAAGAGCAGGTCGCCCTTCCAGATCGAGCCGCCTTCCAGGGCATGAAGCAGGCTGGCTCCGCCGACGAAGAGGTCGCCCAGGACGATCAGCGCCAGACCGATCGCCCGGCCCGGCGTGATCCGGTCCCGCAGCACGATGGCCGCGAGCAGCGCGGTCCACAGCGGCAGGCTGCCCGGCATCAGCACGGAAGCATGGGTGGCGGGCGCGAAGAAGAAGCCCAGGTAGGCCAGCAGGGCATAGCCCAGTCCGCCGAGGATGCCGGCGAGGACGGTCAGCCGCAGCCGGAGCGGCGAGAGGCCGAAGAGCGAGCTCTCTGCCGGCGGATCGCGCTGCCGCGAGCGCATCACCAGCCAGGCGCCCCAGGGGATCAGTACCAGGCTGGCGCCGCAGATGCGCGCGAACGCGATGTCGAAGGGCGTCAGCGACCGCCCCGCGGAGGCGCGCGCGATGACGATGAAGGCCGTCCAGACCAGGACGGTGACGACGGCCGCGCCGAGGCCGATGGTGCGGGCAGAAAATCGGGGGGGCATCGGGGGATTATCCGTTCACCCCACTTCATGTTGCTCGCCCCCAGGTTGGCTCACTTCGTGTAGCCGTCCACCCCCTGCCGGGGGCAACACCAGCGGCCCGGCCAAGCCGGTTCCGCGGTGTTTCTGGTATTGGGGCCGGGATAATCCGCCGATGTTCTCACCGCTTCTCGCCCTGGGCCGCGTCTGCCGCCTTCTCCCGATCGCTATTGCCCTGACGCTGGCCCCGCTCCACGCAGCCGCCCAGGCGCTTCCCAACGAAGTCGATGCCGCGCTGGCCCGCGCCAAGGTGCCGCGCGACGCGGTCACGATGCTGGTGGTCGACGCGGAGGGCGTCGGGCGGCCGCGGCTGGCATGGCGCACCCAGGCGCAAGTCAATCCGGCATCGATCATGAAGCTGGTCACCACTTACGCGGCGCTCGACCTGCTGGGGCCGGCTTTCACGTGGACTACGCCGGTCTACGTCGATGGTCCGGTGCGCAACGGGGTGCTCGAAGGCAATCTCTACATCAAGGGCCAGGGCGATCCCAAGCTGGTGCTCGAACGGTTGTGGCTGCTGCTGCGTCGCGTCCAGGGGCTGGGCATCCAGACCATCAGCGGCGACATCGTGCTCGACCGCAGTGCATTCGAGGTGACCGACACCGATCCGTCAGCCTTCGACGGCGAAGGGCGGCGCCCCTACAACGCGGCGCCCGATGCGCTGCTGATCAACTTCAAGTCGGTCGTGATGACCTTCGTGCCCAACCGCACGACGCAGACGGCGCAAGTGAACTTCGAACCGCCGCTGGCCGGCGTGGCCATGCAGGCCACGGTGCCGCTCTCTGCCGCCGAATGTGGCGATTGGCGCGCCACACTGGCCGCCGACTTCGCCGATCCGTCGCGCATCGGCTTCACCGGCAGCTACCCGGCCGCCTGCGGCGAGAAGGTGTGGCCCGTGGCCTATGCCGATCCGCGCAGCTTTGCGGCACGCGCGGTCGGTGGCCTGTGGGTGGAGATGGGCGGCCACATCAAGGGCGTGGTGCGCGAGGGCCGCGTGCCTGCCGAACTCAAGCCTGCCTTCGAGGTCGCCTCGCCGCCGCTGGCAGAGGTGATCCGCGACATCAACAAGTACAGCAACAACGTGATGGCGCAGCAGCTCTTCCTCACGCTGGGCCTGCAGCAAATGAAGCGTGGCAATCTCGAAGCTTCGCGCGCCGCGGTGCAACAGTGGTGGAACAACCGCATCGGCACGGGCGAGGGCCAGCCCCTGCTGGACAACGGCTCCGGACTCTCGCGCGACGAGCGCATCACGGCAGCCGAACTCGCGAAGATGCTCCAGGTGGCGTGGCGTTCGCCGGTGATGCCCGAACTGGTGTCGTCGTTGCCGGTTTCGGGCGTCGACGGCACGCTGCGCAAGCGCGCGCTGCGATCGGGTGGCGCGGCCCATCTCAAGACCGGCACGCTGCGCGATGCGGCGGGCGTGGCCGGCTTCGTGCACGGCGCGAGCGGACGGCGCTACGTGGTGATCGCGATCGCCAATCACGCCAATGCGGCGGCAGCGCGGCCTGCCTTCGATGCGCTGGTCGACTGGGCCTCGCAGGACTGATGCGACTGACTGGCGGCTGACTTCGTCCCTGCAGGAAGCTCCGCTTGCGCGCATCACGGCCCCTGACCAGAATCGCGCAACCGCGATATCCAAACCCCGCAGGAGACAACCGCATGATCCGCCTCACAGCCATCGCCCTCGCTGGCGCCGTCCTGATGCTTTCCGGCTGCGGGGGCGGCGGTGGCGGCGGGTTTGCCCTGAATGTGCCCTCCGTGGTCGATTCGGGCCGAGGCTCCGTGGTGACGGTGCCGCCCCAGCAGACGGCCCAGCTCTCGGTCACCGACTTCACCTCGCTGCTGAACGCCAATGCCCTGGGCAAGCAATTGATGCAAGTGACAGGTGCGCCCAAGTGCGGCATCGTGCTTCGCTACCTCGAATACCGCACGATCGGCGGCCAGGGCGAAGCCACCAACGCGACCGCCGCCATCATGGTGCCGAACGGAAGCGACCCCGCCTGCACCGGCGCGCGTCCGGTCGTGCTGTATGCGCACGGCACCACGCCCGCGAAGAACTACAACCTGGCCCAGTGGACCGATGCCACGCAGCCCGCTGCCGCTGAAGGGTTGTCCGTCGCTGCGATGTTCGCGGCGCAGGGCTTCATCGTGGTGGCCCCCAACTATGCCGGCTACGACAAGTCCACGCTCACTTACCACCCCTACCTCAATGGCGATCAACAGGGCAAGGACATGGTCGACGCGCTGACCGCAGCCCGCAAGACCTTCACGTTGATCGGCGCGAGCGACAGCGGATCGCTGTTCATCACGGGCTACTCGCAGGGTGGCTACGTCGCGATGGCTGCGCACCGCGAAATGCAGGCGACCGGCAAGACGGTGACTGCATCGGCCCCGCTATCGGCGCCCTCGGCCATCAGCCTGCTGACCGACTACAGCTTCAGCGGCTGGCCGGCGCTCGGCGCGACGCTGTTCACCCCGCTGCTTTCCACAAGCTGGCAGAAACAGTTCGGAAATGTCTACACATCGACCGGCGACATCTATGAAGCCCAATATGCCAACGGCATCGACACGCTGCTGCCCAGCCTGACGCCGATCAACACCCTGTTCGCGACAGGCAAGCTGCCGCCGCTCGCGCTGTATCCGGCCAACGCCGTGCCGGGACCGGTCGATCCTGCGCTGTCGATCTTCTACGGGCCCAACAACCTGATCCGGCAAAGCTACCTGACGCAAGCGGCCAATGACCTCTTGGCCACGCCGTGCCCCGGCAACGCATTGCCGGCGACGGCCACCTCGCTCAACACCACCTCGCCGCTCAACTGCAATCCATTGCTGGGCTTCCGCAAGGCAGCCGTGGCGAACGACCTGCGCAACTGGCTGCCGCTGCGGCCGATGCTGATGTGCGGCGGCGCCAATGATCCGACCGTGAACTTCGTGAGCACGCGCGCAACTGCAGGCTACTTCCGCGCCAGCGGCATGCCCGCAAGTCTTTTGACTGTGGTGGATCTCGAAGACACGAGCACCACCGACGCTTTCTCGGCCGCCCGCGCCGGCTTTGCGCAGGCCAAGGCGAGCTTGGCAGCCAGCACGCCTGGCACGCCGGCAGATCAGGCGTCGGCCGTGTTCCAGGCCTATCACGGCACCCTTGTGGCGCCCTTCTGCATGGCGTCGGCGCGAGGGTTCTTCCAGGGCGTCCTGGCAGCAGGTGGATAGCGGAGTCCGCTCGGCCGGCGAAGCCAGGCCCCTTCGTGAAGCACCGCGGAACCGGCTTCGCCGGCCCGCTGGTGTTGCCCCCGGTAGGGGGTGGGCGGCTACACGCAGTGAGCCAACCTGGGGGCGAGCAACGGTCAAGCCGCCGCGGCGCGCTGAAGGCGGTCGCGCACGCCTTCCCACTCGGGTGTGTCAGGCGGGGTTTCGATCCAGATCAATTTGACGCCATCGGCGTCGAAGGCGCGCAGCACAGCGAAAAGTTGCTGGGCCGTCGCGGCCGCGTCGTCCGGCATGCGCCGCTGGACGATGCGCTGCGAGCGGCTCTTGAGCGTGGTGCGCGACCACACGGCGATGTGCGCCGCATTGGCACCGAGCACGTCGAGGCCCGCTTGCAGGGCCTTGGCGTCCATCAGGCGCACCTTGGCGCTCGGCGCGTAGTGGGCTTCGAGGGTGCCGGAGGCGCGCGGATCGGGGGCTGCGAGATCTTCCTTGTCGCGCAGCACCTCGCCGCAGGCCGCTTCGACCTGCGCACGCGTGATCGCGCCCGGACGCAGAAGCACCGGCACACCGCGGCTGCAGTCGACGATGGTCGATTCGATGCCGACTTCGCACGGTCCGCCGTCGATCACGAGAAGGTCATCGCCGAACTCCTCCTGCACGTGTCGCGCGGTGGTCGGGCTCACGCGGCCGAAGCGGTTGGCGCTCGGCCCGGCGACGCCGTGGACGCCGCGCTCGGCGCACGCCGCAAGCAGCGTCTGGGCCACAGGATGCGAGGGACAGCGCAGGCCGATGGTGTCCTGCCCGCCGGCAGCCGCGGCGGCCATCCCGGGCCGTCGCGCGACGATCAGGGTCAGCGGGCCGGGCCAGAAAGCGTGCACCAACTTCTGGGCAAAGCCCGGGAGCGGTTGCGCGAACAAGGACAGGGCCTCGGTTCCCTTTGCGCCGGCCGCGACGTGCACGATCAACGGATGGTCTGCAGGCCGGCCCTTCGCCGAAAAAATGCCGGCCACGGCGGCGTCGCTGGCGGCGTCGGCACCCAGGCCGTAGACGGTTTCGGTCGGGAATGCGACCAGGCCGCCGGCATGCAATACGCGAGCGGCTTCTTCGATGGCTTCGGGCGTCTTGCCGTCACGGATCATCGCGCGCTACTCGGAAAGCGGGATCGGCAGGCCGAGCAGCGCGGCGGCGAAATCGGCCGTGCTGCGCACCGCTTCGATGGTGTCGCCGGTGATGTTCAAGTGCCCCATCTTGCGACCCGGGCGCGCCTCGGTCTTGCCGTAGAGGTGCAGATGCGTGCCGGGCAGCGCGAGCACGTCGGCCCAGCGCGGCTCGACCTGCGTGTCGCCATCGACGAACCAGAGATCGCCCAGCAGGTTGAGCATGATCACGGCGCTGTGCTGTCGCGGCGGATTCAGCGGCAGGCTCGCGAGCGTGCGCACCTGCAGCTCGAATTGCGAAACGTCGGAGGCGTCCATGGTCCAGTGGCCGCTGTTGTGCGGCCGTGGCGCCATCTCGTTGACGACCAGCGCGCCATCGGCCAGCACGAAGAACTCCACGCACAGAACGCCGACATAGGACAGGCCCTCCGCGATCGACCGGGCGGCAGCCACCGCGCGCCGGGCCGTCGATTCGGGCATGTTGTTCGCATGGACCTCGGTCACGGCCAGGACGCCGTCGCGGTGCAGGTTGCGCTGCGCCGGGAAGTGCACCATTTGCCCATCCTCTGCGCGGGCGACGATCACCGAGCACTCGAAATCCAGCGGCAGGAGTTTTTCGAGCACGCAGGGCACGCCGCCGGCATCCTCCCAGGCTGCGGCCAGCTCGGCCTGCGTCGCCACCCGGCGCTGGCCCTTGCCGTCATAGCCGAGTCGCGCGGTCTTCAGGATGCCGGGGAGAAGATCCGGCTGCACGGCAGCCAGGTGGTCGGCGGTCTCGATGACCGCATAGGGCGCGCATTCAACCCCGCAGCGCACGAAGTGGCCCTTCTCCCGGATGCGGTCCTGCGCGATGGCCACGGCGTCCGCGCCGGGAGAGACCGGCCGCGCGACGGCAAGGTGTTCGAGCGACGGGGCCGGCACGTTCTCGAATTCGGTGGTGACGGCATCGGCCAGACCCGCGAGCCTCGCCAGGCCGTCGACATCGGTGTAATCGGTATGGATGTGGTGGTGGCACACGCGCCCGGCCGGGCTGTCGGGATCGGGATCGAGCACCGCCGTGAAATAGCCCATCTGCTGGGCCGCATGGACGAACATTCGCCCCAGCTGGCCGCCCCCGAGCACGCCCAGCGTGGCACCGGGAAGGATCGCGATCACAAGGCGCCCCCGCCCTGGGGCGAGAAGGGCGACACGGACTCCGCCTCGACGGGCGGCAGGGTCATGGCCTGCGCGGCCTGGGTCTGCTTTTCGCGAAAGGCGTCGAGTTGCGCCCGCAGCGCCGGGTCGCCCACGGCCAGCATCGCGACCGCGAACAAGGCCGCGTTCGCCGCGCCGGCGTTGCCAATCGCGAAGGTGGCGACCGGCACGCCCTTGGGCATCTGAACGATGCTGTAGAGCGAATCCACGCCCTGGAGATGTCGGCTGGCGACAGGCACGCCCAGCACCGGGACGGTCGTCTTGGCCGCCAGCATGCCGGGCAGGTGGGCGGCACCGCCCGCGCCCGCGATGATCGCGGTCAGCCCCCGCGGCGCGGCGCTTTCGGCGTAGGCGAACAATTCGTCGGGCATCCGGTGGGCCGAGACCACCCGTGCTTCGTGGGAGACACCGAATTGCTGGAGAATCTCGACGGCGTTGCGCATCGTCTCCCAGTCGGAGTTCGATCCCATCACCACGCCGACCTGAATTGCTTGCTTCATGGTTCGAATTTTACGTTTCACCCTCAACTTCCCGCGATGATCGACATCACCCTCGAAAACTTCCAGACCGAGCTGATCGACGGCTCGATGACCACCCCGGTGCTGCTCGACATCTGGGCCGAATGGTGCGGACCCTGCAAACAGCTCGGCCCGGTGCTCGAAAAGCTCGAAGTCGAATACGCCGGTCGATTCACGCTGGCCAAGCTCGACGCCGACAAGGTGCCGCAGATTTCGCAACAGCTGAGCGAGATGTTCGGCGTGCGCAGCATTCCGTTCTGCGTGATGTTCAAGGACGGCCAGCCGGTGGACGGCTTCGTCGGCGCCATCCCTGGGCAGCAGATCAGGGAGTTCCTCGACAAGCACGTGCCGGGCGCGGACGAGGTCGAGGCGCAGGAACAGGAAGAATCCGCCCAGGCAGCGCTCGCCGAAGGCGACACCCAGGGCGCCCTCGAGAAGCTGCAGCATGCGGTCGCCACCGATCCTTCCAACGACGACATGCGCTTCGACTACGTCAAGCTGCTGCTGCAGGAAGGCCGCGTGGACGACGCCAAGGTCGCCTTCGCGCCGGTGATCGCCAAGACATCGCTGGTGCGCCGCTTCGACTCGCTCCAGCGCTGGATGGACGCCATCGATTTCGCGCAGCCCGCCACGGGCGCCGCACCCGAAATGGCTGGGCTCGATGCGCGCATCGCAGCCAACAAGCGCGACTTTGAAGCCCGCTTCGACCGTGCACGCCTCCTCATGGCGGCGCAGCGGTGGACCGACGCCATGGACGAGTTGCTCGACATCCTGATGCGCGACAAGAGCTGGAACGAAGACCTTGCCCGCAAGGCCTACATCGCCATCCTCGACATCATCGAGCCCCCGAAAGTCAAGGTCGCCGACGGGCAGATCCCACCCGACGACCCGACCGTGGCGAGCTACCGGCGCCGGCTCAGCAGCGTGGTCTTGAGCTGAGGGCCGTCTCGCATACGATGGCGCGGTATTTCAAGATGTCGCAGAAAGAAAGACTGGCCATGCGTTTTCGCCCCGCTGCCCGCCCGAATGGCGCTCACTTTGTGGCCACCGCGTTGCTTGCCACCGGCCTGCTGGCCGGTTGCGGCAGCGGCATCAGCCTGGACGAACCGATCGAAGGCCCTGTCTGGCGCCTCGAACAACTCGGCGGCGAGCCTGTGTCATCGACTGGCGACCCCCAGCGCGACCCCCAACTCCAGTTCGACCGGCGCAACGGACGTGTGAGCGGTTCCGGCGGTTGCAACCGGGTGTCGGGCACCTTCGAGCGCACCGGAACCACGCTCAAGATGAGCCAGCTTGCCTCGACCCGGATGGCCTGCGCCGATCCCGCCCGCGGCGCCAGTGAAGCCCAGTTTTTTGCCGCGCTCCAGTCCACCGCCAGCTATCGCCTCCAGGGCCCCGCGCGAATGTCGCTCCTGGATTCCAGCGGCCGGACCCTGGCCATCCTGGGCACGCAAACGCGCTAAGCCCCTCTCGGCCTGACCCACAGGGTCCCGGGCGCTCGGCGGGGCCGCTGCGGCGTACGCCTCACCAGCGCGCAGGCAGCTCACGCGCGAGCACGAACCGAAGCTGCACCCGCGCGAGGTAACCGCCGGATTCGAGATCCTTCATCAGCCGGCTCACCATTTCGCGGGAGCAGCCGATCTCGCTCGCGATCGCCTGGTGCGTCAGACGCTCCGCGATCCGGCGTGTTCCGTCAGGCTGCGCGGCGGCCCGATCCTCGAGCAGACGCTTCAGTCGGCTGTAGACGTCCAGAAGCGCCATGCTGCGCGCGCTTTCGGTGGCCAACCGTGCCCTGCGGATCAGCCGGAGGATCAACGCCATCGTGAATTCCGGATCGCTCGCGATGTGGCGCAGCAAGGTTTCGCGTGTGACGACGGCGCAAACTGACGGCTCCGCGGCCTCCACGCTGGCGGAGCGCCGGCCGCCATCGAGCGACATTTCGCCAACGTACTCGCCGGGTCCGTGCAGCGCCAGTGTGACTTCGCGCCCACGCGAATCCGAAACGAAAGCGCGCAGGCGCCCGGACAGGACGATGAAGATGACGCTGCCTTCGTCGCCCTCCTGGATCAGCAGGGAACGCGTCCGAAAGCGCCGCTGCACGCCCAGCGCCGCGAGCTTCTGCACGTGCGGCGGCAGGGCGACGGCTGCGCGATCGAGGCGCCATGCGGCTGTGTGGAGCGGCATGCGCGGACTATACGGCCCGCCCCTCGATATGCGTAGCGTGAGCGTTTGTCGGATGCGCCCCGATCAGTCTTCGCCGACCAGCCGCAGTGCAGAGACGATCTGCGGCATGCGCGACACCCGGTAGACCACCTCGCGAATGCTGTTGCTGCCGGTCTTCTGCCGCACGTTCTTGATATGCGTGCGCACCGTGGACATCCGGATGCCCTCCAGGCAGGCGATTTCCTCGGCATCATGGCCGGCACACAGCCGCGCCAGCACGTTCTGCTCGGCCCGCGTCAGGTGCTTGGACCGGGCGAACATCTGCATCGTGAGACTTTCACAGCCGGATCGACGGCTGCACATGACGAGCACCGTGTCGACGGTGTCGCCGCCGTGCAGCGCGGCAAGCGGTATGAAGGCCAGCGACAGCGACTCCCCCGCATGGTCGAGCTCGACAATGCTGCGGCAGTCGCGCTCGGCATCCTTGAGCGCATGACGGATCTTCAACTGCGAGTCCGCCTGGCCGGCGCACAGCATGCCGTCGACGCTGCGCACCGCGCGTGCCGCCGCCAGTTCGCGGCGAGCAGGGAAGTTCGCGTGCAGGATGCGGCCCGTCAGGTCGAGCAAGAGCAGGCCGTGGTCGATCTCGTCGAGCACGCGAGCCATCATGGCGGGATGAAGCGCATCAGGCGGTGGTGCGGAGACAGGCGCCTCGTCCTGTACGTATCGAATCTGAAAGTCAACTGCCGTATCCATCTCGCACTCCTCATCTATCCGGGGGATGCGCCAAGTTTGGAAGACAGTGTCGTTTTCAGGTCGTGACTATTGCCGCCAGCCTTGTGACTTATTCACATCCAGGCCCCGGTCCGTCAGCCCGTGAGCCTCTCCAGCGCCTCGCGGTACTTTGCCGCGGTCTTTTCGACGACTTCGGCGGGCAGGCGCGGTGCCGGCGGCGTCTTGTCCCAGGGTTTGCCGTTGATCCGGGCCGCCTCGAGCCAGTCGCGCACGAACTGCTTGTCGTAGCTGGGCGGATTCGCGCCCGCGGCGAGCGCCGCCTCGTAGCCCTCGACCGGCCAGTACCTCGAACTGTCGGGCGTGAGCACTTCATCCATCAGCACCAGCGTGCCGGCATCGTCGAGGCCAAACTCGAACTTGGTGTCGGCAATGATCATCCCCTTGGCCAGCGCAATCTCAGCGGCTGCCTCATAGATGGCGATGCTGGTCTCCCGAATCTGCTGCGCGAGCTTGGGGCCGACGACTTCGACCACCTGGTCGTAGCTGATGTTCTCGTCGTGCGCGCCAGCCGCCGCCTTGGCCGCCGGCGTGAAGATGGGCCGCGGCAGCTTGCTCGCGTTGGTCAGCCCTTCGGGCAGCGGCACGCCGCAGACGGCCCGGTTTTCCTGGTATTCCTTCCAGCCGCTGCCCGCGAGGTAGCCACGCACGACCGCCTCGACGGGAATCGGCTTGAGCCGCTTGACCAGCATGGAACGGTCCTTGACCTGCGGCACCTCGTCCGGCGTGACGACGCTTTCGGGCGCTTCGCCGGTCAGGTGGTTGGGGCACAGGTGGCCCAACCGGTCGAACCACCAGAGCGCCATCTGCGTGAGGATCACGCCCTTGCCCGGGATGGGCTCGCCCATGATCACGTCGAAAGCCGAGAGGCGATCGCTCGCGACCATCAGGATGCGGTCATTGCCGACCGCATAGTTGTCGCGCACCTTGCCGCGTGCGAGCAGCGGAAGGCTCTTGATGGAGGAGGTGTGGACGGTGGTCATGGCGAATGGAAGATGGGCGGTGCGGAGAATTTCGGAGATTGTGCGCGCGGCGCGTGCCGCGCGAAACAAACCGGCCAGCGCAGCGAGGCCCGTTCGGGAAACCCCGCGGAACCGGCTTTGCCGGGCCGCTGGGGTTGCCCCCGGAGAGGGGGTGGGAGCGCGACACGAAGTGCGCGCGACCTGGGGGTGAGCCTAAATGACTTCTTGCGCCAAGTCGCCCTTGGCGTACTTTGCGGCGACGACCTGCAGGTTGTCGCCCTTGATCTTGAGGCCCTGGCCTTCGCAGCCGAATTCGAGGTAACGCTGCTTGCAGATCTGCTTGGCGGCCTCGCGCGCCGGCTTGAGCCATTCGCGCGCATCGAACTTCTCGGGATTCTCTGCCAGGAACTGGCGCACCGCGCCGGTCATCGCGAGGCGGATGTCGGTGTCGATGTTGATCTTGCGCACGCCGTGCTTGATGGCTTCCTGGATTTCCTCGACCGGCACGCCGTAGGTTTCCTTCATGTTGCCGCCGTACTGGCGGATGATCGCCAGCAGGTCTTGCGGCACGCTCGACGAGCCGTGCATCACCAGGTGGGTATTGGGAATGCGGCGGTGGATTTCCTTGATGCGGTCGATCGCGAGGATGTCGCCGGTGGGCTTGCGGGTGAACTTGTAAGCGCCGTGGCTGGTGCCGATGGCAATGGCGAGCGCATCGATCTGCGTCTTCTTGACGAAGTCGGCGGCCTGTTCCGGGTCGGTCAGCAGCTGCTCGCGGGTCATCGTGGCGTCGGTGCCGTGGCCGTCTTCCTTGTCGCCCTTCATGGTTTCGAGCGAACCCAGGCAGCCGAGTTCGCCCTCGACCGTCACGCCGACCTTGTGGGCCATGTCGGCCACCTTCTTCGTGACATCGACGTTGTAGTCGTAGCTTGCGATGGTCTTGCCGTCGGCTTCGAGCGAGCCATCCATCATCACCGAGCTGAAGCCGAGATCGATCGCGCCGCGGCACACATCGGGGCTCTGGCCGTGATCCTGGTGCATCACCAGCGGAATGGTCGGATAGGCTTCGATCGCGGCCTGGATCAGGTGCTTGATGAACGATTCACCCGCGTACTTCCGCGCCCCGGCGCTCGCCTGCAGGATGACCGGAGCACCGACTTCCTTCGCGGCCTCCATCACGGCCTGCACCTGTTCGAGATTGTTGACGTTGAACGCCGGAATGCCGTAACCGTTGGCGGCGGCGTGGTCGAGCAGTTCGCGCATCGAGACGAGTGCCATGGGAATACCTCGCAGGAAATCTAGGGATGGATCGAGAAAAAACTGCGACGATTCTACTAACCACCCTTGCCAGAGGGCCCTCACCCCCCAATACCCGCCGATCCATTCCAGAAACACCGCGGAACCGGCTTCGCCGGGCCGCCGGTGTTGCCCCCGGTAGGGGGTGGGCGGCTACACGAAGTGAGCCAACCTGGGGGCGAGTCAAGTGACCCTACAGATCTTGAGCATGTTCGTGCCACCCGGCGCCCCCATCGGCTCGCCGCAGGTGATCGCGTAGACATCGCCGGTCTGCACGATGCCGCGCTTCTTCAGATGGGCCTCGGCCTGTTCGAGCGCCGTGTCGCGATCGCTCTCGGAATCCATCAGCAGCGGCCGCACATTGCGGTAGAGCGCCATCTTGCGCTGCGTCGAGAGGCGCGATGTCAGTGCGTACATCGGGATATGCGCCCGGTGGCGACTCATCCACAGCGGTGTGGAGCCCGATTCAGTCAGCGCGACGATCGCCTTGGCGCCCAGGTGGTGCGCCGTAAAAAGCGCCCCCATGGCGATCGACTGGTCGATGCGGCTGTAGGCCTGGCCGCTGAAGTCGGCGTCGAGTTGCAGATCTTCCGCTGCCTCCGCGGCTTCGCAGATGCGGCTCATCTCCTGAACGGTTTCCAGCGGATAGCGGCCCGAAGCGGTTTCGGCGGAAAGCATCACGGCATCCGTGCCGTCGAGCACTGCATTGGCAACGTCGCTGACCTCGGCGCGCGTCGGCACCGGGTTGGTGATCATCGATTCCATCATCTGCGTGGCGGTGATGACGACCTTGTCCATTTCACGCGCCATGCGGATCATCTTCTTCTGCAGCGCCGGGACGGCAGCGTTGCCGACCTCGACGGCCAGGTCACCCCGCGCGACCATGATGCCGTCGCTGGCCCGCAGGATCTCCTCCAGCTTCGGGATTGCCTCGGCGCGCTCGATCTTGGCGATCATGCCGGGCTTGTGGCCGAATTCCGCAGCCGCCACGTTGCAGAGCTGCCGCGCCATTTCCATGTCGGTGGCGTTCTTCGGAAAGCTCACGGCCACATAGTCAGCCTGGAAGCTCATCGCGGTCTTGATGTCTTCCATGTCCTTGGCCGTCAGCGCCGGCGCCGTGAGGCCGCCGCCCTGCTTGTTGATGCCCTTGTTGTTCGAGAGCTCGCCGCCCAGTCGCACCGTGGTGTAGACGGAATCACCCTTGACGGCATCGACCGTCAGCACGATGAGGCCGTCGTTCAGCAGCAGGCTGTCACCGGGCTTCACGTCGCGCGGAAGGTCCTTGTAATCCAGGCCGACGGCGTCGATGTCGCCCGGCTCGGTACGCGATGCGTCGAGCACGAACTTCGCGCCCGGCTCCAGCCAGACCTTTCCTTCGGCGAACTTGCCGACCCGGATCTTCGGCCCCTGCAGGTCGGCCATGATCGCCACCTCGCGGCCGGTGCGGCGCGCTGCTTCTCGCACCATCGCGGCACGGTTGATGTGGTCCTGCGCGCTTCCGTGGCTGAAGTTCAGCCGCACTACGCTGACCTTGTGGTTGATCATCTGCTCCAGCAGATCGGGCGAACTCGATGCCGGACCCAGCGTCGCGACGATCTTGGTGGCATGTCGGGGAAGGCGCAGGCTTGGCGTGCTCATTCAAGTCTCCAGTTTGTATTCCGCACTGTATACACTTTGCCGGTCAGCCGCCAGCGATTTATCACGACGCCCCTTTCCAGAACACCGCGGAACCGGCTTGGCCGGGCCGCCGGTGTTGCCCCCGGCAGGGGGTGGGCGGCTACACGAAGTGAGCCAACCTGGGGGCGAGCCTCATCCAGCTCGTTTCGAGAGAATTTCGAACGCGGGGAGCGTCTTGCCTTCCAGCACTTCCAGGAAAGCGCCGCCGCCGGTCGAGATGTAGCCGATCTTGTCCTCGATGCCATATTTGGCGATGGCGGCCAGCGTGTCGCCGCCACCGGCGATCGAGAAAGCCTTGCTGTCGGCGATGGCGCGAGCGATCGTCTTCGTGCCATTGGCGAAGGCATCGAACTCGAACACGCCCACGGGGCCGTTCCAGACCACGGTGCCGGCTTCACGCAATTGCGCGGCCAGCAGTTCCGCCGTCTTCGGGCCGATGTCGAGGATCAGGTCGTCGTCGGCCACGTCGCTCGCGTCCTTCACCGTCGCGGGCGCATCGGCAGCGAAAGTCTTGGCCGTGACGACGTCGACCGGGATCGGCACCGCGGCGCCGCGCGCGCGCATGGCCTCGATCACGGCCTTGGCTTCATCCAGAAGATCGGGCTCGGCCAGCGACTTGCCGATCTTGAGGCCCGAGGCCAGCATGAAGGTATTGGCGATGCCGCCGCCCACGATCAGTTGGTCGACCTTGTCGGCCAGGCTCTTCAGGATGGTGAGCTTGGTGCTGACCTTGGAGCCCGCGACGATCGCGACCAGCGGCCGCTTCGGCTGAGCCAGCGCCTTGGTGATCGCGTCGATCTCGGCCGCCAGCAACGGGCCCGCACAAGCAATCTTGGCGAACTGCGCGATGCCGTAGGTGGTGGCCTCGGCACGGTGCGCGGTGCCGAAGGCGTCGTTGACGTAGATGTCGGTCAGTGCCGCGAGCTTGCGGGAAAGCGCCTCGTCGTTCTTTTTCTCGCCCTTGTTGAGGCGGCAGTTTTCGAGCAGCACGACCTGGCCGGGCGCGACCTGCACGCCGTCGACCCAGTCGGACACCAGCGGCACTTCACGTCCGAGCAGTTCGCCCAGGCGCTTGGCGACCGGCGCCAGCGAGTCCTCCGGCTTGAACTGGCCTTCGGTCGGCCGGCCGAGGTGCGAGGTGACCATCACCGCGGCGCCGGCGTCGAGCGCCTGCTGGATGCACGGCACCGAGGCGCGGATGCGCGTGTCTTCGGTGATGCGTCCCGCATCGTCTTGCGGCACGTTGAGGTCGGCTCGGATGAACACGCGCTGGCCGGCAACCTTGCCTTGCGCACAGAGGTCGGTGAATCGAAGAACGTTCATGGGAGTAGGCAGATGAAATGCGGATGGAAGTGCCTCGACGGGCAGCACCGGACATTGTAGGTATCAGTCCCTTTCAGACGAATGTCAGCCGTCAACCGCCCAGGCCCGGTTTGCGCACGAACTCTTCCAGCAGTTCCACGAAGCTCGCCGCCGCCGGCGAAAGCGAGCGCCGGGATGCGCCATACACACAGACTTCGCGATGAAAGTCGGGCTGGTCGAGCCGCACCATCTGCAGCCCGTGCGCACGCACCAGCGATGTGGAGTAAGTCGGGCAGACCGTCAGCCCCAGTCCGGAAGCAACCATGCCCAGCGCGGTCGTCATGTACGACACCTCCTGCGTGGTCGCGCGCAGCATGAACTCGCGCGCATCGGCATCGAGTTCGGGCAGCACGCGCTGGCGGAAGTCGCGCGTCGGCGCGATGAAGGTGTAGGGCCCCAGTTCGCGCCAACGCACCTTGCGGCGGTGCGCAAAGGAATGGTCGGGCGGGCAGATCAGCCAATGGCGGTCGCGGAACAGCGTGCGGCGCTCGATCGCCGCGTCGACCGCGACGTCCTGCCCCACGGCCAGCTCGACCTCGCCCGAGAGCACCCCGTCCAGCAGATGCTCGGGCAGCGTGTCGGCCAGCCGCACGTCGACGTCCGGATGGCGTGCGCGGTAAGCGGCGATGACGCGCGGCATCAGCGTGCAGGCCATCAACTGCGGCGCGGCGAGCCGCAGAACCCCCTTCTTCTTGTCGCGAAGATCGGTCACACCGGCCACCGCACCGGCCAGGTCGGCCAACAGGCGCTGCACCGAGGGCTGGAACTCGCGGCCGGCCTCGGAGAGCTGCACGCGCCGCGTGTGGCGGTCGAACAGCTGCACGCCCATCTCGCGTTCCAGTTCGCGCACCAGCACGCTCAATGCCGACTGTGTGAGATGCAGGCTCGCAGCGGCGGCGGTGAAGCTGCCGGTTTCGGCGACCGCGGCAAAGGCGCGCAACTGGCGAAGGGTCAGATTCATTTCACTATTTCATCAATCAATGAATTTATTTCGATTGAATCATAAGAAGAACGACGGCCCAATGCGTCCCCTGAGCCCCCAAGTTGGAGACGATCATGCCCGCCGAGACCTTGCCTCTCGCACCGCCGCCCGTGCCCGTTCAGGGACTTCACCACTTCGCCTGGCGCTGCCGCGACAGCGAGGAAACCCGCCGCTTCTACGAGGACCTGCTAGGCCTGCCGCTGACCCACGTGATCAAGAGCGACCACGTTCCGAGCACCGGCGAGTTCTGCCCCTACGTCCACATCTTTTTCCAGATGCGCGATGGTTCGTCCATCGCGTTCTTCGATCTCGGCGACGATATCGCGGCACTGCCTTCGCCCAATACGCCGGCATGGGTCAATCACCTCGCGCTGCGCGTCGATTCGGCGGCAGAGCTCATGGCGGCCAAGGCGCGGCTCGAAGCGGCGGGCGTCGAAGTGCTCGGGCCGACCGACCATCACATCATCCAGTCGATCTATTTCTTCGATCCGAACGGCATCCGCCTCGAACTCACCACACCCACGGTGCCGAAGGCTGAGATGGACGCGCATGCCCGCCGCGCCCGTGCCGAACTGGACGCATGGACGGTGCGCAAGGCCGAACTGCGAAAGGCGGCAAAGCATGGCTGAATTGCAACTTGCGGTCATCGACGTGAAGCCGGGCGCGGCGCTGGAGAGCCAATCGGGCTTGCAGATGTTGCGCCCGCGCATCTACGGCGCTTACCGCGCGCCGAACGGCCCGAAGAGGGTCGCAGCCATCGTGATGCACCCCACGAGCAATTTCATGGGCCACTATCTGATCGGCCCGCTGGCCGAGCGCGGCATCTGCTGCATGGGCCTGAACTCGCGCTACATGGGCAACGACACGGTGCTGCTCATGGAACGCGCGATCCAGGACCTGGGCGCCGGCGTGCAGTTCCTGCGGGCGGCGGGCTACGAGAAAGTGATGCTGATCGGCAATTCGGGCGGCGCCGCGCTGTCCAGCTTCTATCAGGCACAGGCCGAGAAGCTCACGGCGCACCATTTTCCGGACGGCGACCCAACGCACCTGCACTCCGACGACCTGCCGCCGGTGGATGGCATCGCGCTGTGCGCTGCGCACCAGGGCCGCTCGAAGCTGATGCGTGACTGGATCGATCCCTCGGTCACCGACGAACACGACCCGATGTCCGTGGACGCCGAGCTGGACATGTACGACGCGCGCCACGAGATGCCCTACAGCGTCGAGTTCCTCGCGCGCTTCAGCGCGGCGCAGAAGGCGCGCCTCGACCGCATCGAGCATTGGGCGCTGGAGCGCCTGCGGCAGTTGCGCAGCACGCCGGGCGCGCCGCGCGACCAGGCCTTCATCGTCTACCGCACGCACGCCGATCCGCGCTGCGTGGACTTGTCGATCGACACGAACGATCGCGCAGCGGGCAGCGTCTGGGGCGATGCGCGGCAGGTGAACTATTCGGCCAACGCGATGGGCCGCGTCACTTCATTGACGGCCTTCCTGTCGCAATGGTCGTCGCGCTCGCAGGCCGACGGTCCCTCGAACCTCGCGCGAACGACGGTGCCCAAGCTGCTGCTGACCTACACCGGCGACCAGTCCACGTTCCCGAGCACGCGCGATGCGTGGATGGCGGCGGGCGGCGCGCGCATTCGCAATGTCGACATCGTCGGCGGCAACCACTACCTCGCGGGCCAGCCGGAACTCGTGCTGCGCGCCGCCGATGCGATCGCCGAATGGGCGCATGCACTCTGAACAGGCCGAAGACACCGATGGAAAGCTACACCTTCGCATCCGACTACGAATTGCCGCACTGGCCGTTCGTGCCGCCGCCCGAACTGAACAATGAGAGCGTCGCACGCCATCCGATCGTGATCGTCGGCGCGGGCCCGGCGGGGTTGACGCTGGCCTGCGACCTTGCCCGCCGCGGCGTCCGCGCCGCGCTGCTGGACGAGGACGACACGGTCGGCGTGCGCGGCGCTTCGTCGCGCGGTATCTGCTACGCGCAGAAGTCCCTGGAGATCTTCGCGCGCCTCGGCATCTACGAGCGCGTCGCCGACAAGGGCATCACCTGGTCTTTCGGCCGCACCTTCTCCGGCGAGCAGGAGGTCTACAACTTCAACCTGAAGACCGACAGCATTTCGGTGCAGCCGCCCTTCATCAATCTGCAGCAGTTCTACGTCGAGTGGTTCCTGGTCGACCGCATCCTCGAACTGGGCCAGACCGACCTGCGCTGGAAGCACCGCGTGACGCACGTGACGCCGCTCGCAGACGGCGTTCGCCTGGACATCGAAACTCCGGCGGGCAACTACACGATCGAAGCTGACCATCTCATCGACGCCACCGGCGCCAATAGCCCGATCCGCACGCAGCTTGGCATCGACGCGCACCCGTCGCGCAGCACCGACCGCTGGTGCATCAGCGACGTACGCTTCAAGAAGCCGCTGCCGACCGAGCGCTGGACCTGGGTCGATGCGCCCTTCAATGAAGGCCGCGCGGTCTGGCAGCACCTGATGGGAGACGGCGTCTGGCGCATCGACTACCAGATGCCCGAAGACTGCGACACGGCCTACATCAGCAAGCCCGAAGTGGCCGGCGCGCGGCTGCGCGAACAACTCGGGCCGGGCGTGGAATTCGAATTCGTGTGGATCGGGCCGTATGGCTACCGGGACCACCTGCTCGACAACTTCCGCCACGGGCGCATCCTCTTCATCGGCGACTCCGCGCACGTCGTGAGCCCCTTCGGCGCGCGCGGCGGCAACAGCGGCATCCAGGACGCGGCCAACCTCGGCTGGAAACTGGCGCTGGTCGTGCAGGGCCACGCCGGCGACGCGCTGCTCGATACCTACGATGCGGAACGCCGCCCCGCGGCGGCGGAGAACCTGCGCGTCACCAGTCGCTCGGCGCGCTTCCTTGCGCCGCGATCGCCAGCCGAACACACGCTACGGCGCGCGGTGGTCGCGCTCGCGTCGCGCCATGCTTTCGCCCGTGCGCTGGTGAATACGGGTCGCATGTCGGTGGCCAATGAATATCCCGCCGGACCTCATTTGCCCTACGGCGGACGGACCGTGCAGAACCTGCCGTTGCGCGATCGCGACGGCACGCCAACCACGCTGATGGAACTGCTGGCCGACGGCACGCAATGCCTCGGCCTCTGGTTCGCGCCGACGCGCGCGCAGGCTGAAGCGCTGACCGACGCCGTCGCGTCGTTGCCGCTGCGCCTCGTGGCCGTTGGCGGAGACAGCGGACTGCCCACGCTGCAGCCCGACGAGGCACTGGCGCGTCACCTCGGCAACGCCATGCCCGGCAGCCTGTGCCTCGTGCGCCCCGATGCCTATCGCGCCGCCTTGCTGGAAGAGCCCACGCCGGCATCGATCGCAGCCACCGTCCACGCCGCGCTGGCGCATCGCTGAAACGCAAAAAACCATGATCACCGAACCCCACATCCCCGATCCCGACGGCTTCTACGCAGCTTGGGTCAGTGCCCAGGAAGGGCTGACCGAGGCGCAGAGCGCCGATTTCAACGCCCGCCTCGTCCTGCTGCTGGCCAACCAGTGCGGCGACCAGGCCGTGCTGCTGGACTGCATCGCCGCCGCGCGCGAAAGCGGCGATGCCTCCCCAAACAACTCACAAAGCCCCGCATGAACACATCCGCTTCCTTCGCCTCCGCCTCCGATACCCGCGAGCAGAAGCCGCAGTTGCGCGAGCTTGCGCCCAGCGTGTACGGCTACATCAGCGACTTCGATCCCAACTGCGGCTTCATCGTCGGCGATGACCACGTGGTGCTGATCGACACCCGGCCCACACCGCGCATGGCGCGCGACTTCCTGGCCGACATCCGCACCGTCACCGACAAGCCGATCAAGTTCATCGTGCTGACGCACTACCACGCCGTCCGCGTCATGGGCGCCAGCGCCTTCGACGATGTACAGGCCATCGTCGCCAGCAAGGGCACGCTCGACTGGGTGCATGAGCGCGGCCAGGCCGACTTCGATTCGGAGGTCGGGCGCTTTCCGCGCCTCTTTGCCGGCGTCGAGGAGATTCCCGGCCTCACGGTGCCGACGATGAGCTTCGAGCGCGAAATGAGCCTGTGGCTCGGGCGGCGCGAAGTGCGGCTGATGTGCCTCGGCCGCGGCCACTCGGGCGGCGACACCGTCGCGTGGCTGCCCGACTGCGGCGTGCTGTTCTCCGGCGACGTCGTCGAGAACCGCTGCGGCGTGTATGCCGGCGACGCCTACATCCAGGATTGGGCGGGCACGCTGGAGGCCGTTGCTGCGCTGAAGCCCGAGGTGCTGGTGCCCGGTCGCGGCGCGGTGGTGAAAGGCACGGCAGCGTGCGCCGAGGCGATCGAACTCACCAAGGCTTTCCTCTCGACCTTGATCGCCAGCGTGCGTTCCGGCATCGACGCGGGCGACAGCCTTCGCGGCTGCTTCGAGCGCGCCGAGCAAGCAATGAAACCGCGCTTCGGCGACTGGCCCGTCTTCCAGCACGTGCTGCCCTTCGACGTATCACGCGCCTACGACGAGCTGCGCGGCATCGAGCATCCGGTCATCTGGACCGCCGAGCGCGACCGCGAGCTCTGGCAGACGCTGCGCGGCTGATTGCCGCATTCAACACATCACATCATGACGGAGACAAGACCGATGAATCGCCTGAAACGCATCTTCCAACTGTTCATCGCGGGGTTCGCGATGGCGGCAGCCGGCCATGCAGCCGCGCAGTCCACCTACCCCAACCAGCCCATTCGCCTGATCGTCCCCTACGCCGCCGGCGGAGGCACCGACAACCTTGCGCGCACGCTGTCGGAGGCGATGCAGCCTTCGCTGGGCCAGCCGATCGTCGTCGACAACCGCCCGGGTGCGTCGACCAACATCGGCGTGTCGGTGATGATGCAGAGCAAGCCCGACGGCTACACGATCATGCAGGCCGAGAACGCGGCACTGCTCTTCAACGAATACATGTTCGTGAAGCTGCCCTACAAGCCGGCGACCGACTTCACGTACATCGGAACCATCGGCCGCTTTCCGGTGGCACTCGTGGTGCATCCGGACTTCCCGGCGAAGACGGTCGCCGAATTCGTGAGCTACGTGAAGGCCCACCCCGACTCGGTCAGCTATGCCTCGCCGGGCAGCGGTTCGCCGCACCACATGGCCATGGAGCTTTTCAAGCAGAAGGCGGGCCTCAGCATCCAGCACGTCCCCTACAAGGGCGCCGCACCCGCAATGAACGACATCATGGGCGGCCAGGTGCAAACCATGATGTTGGACCTCGCCTCCGGCCTTCCGATCATCCGGTCCGGCAAGGTCCGCGTGCTGGCGATCGCGTTGCCGCAGCGCGCACGCGCGCTGCCCGATGTGCCGACCTTTTCGGAACTGGGCTTCAAGGACGTCAACGCCTATGCCTTCCACGGGCTGATCGGTCCGGCCGGCATGCCCCCGGATGTCGTCAACCGGCTCAACAGTGAGCTGAACAAGGCCATGCAGGCGCCGAAGGTGGTGAAGCTGTTCTCGGACTTCGGCTTCGAGGCGCTCCCCGGAACGCCGCAGGGCTTCTACAAGCTCGCGCGTGCCGAGAGTGCCAGATGGGGACAAGTCATCAAGACCTCGGGCGTGCAGCTCGACTGAGATCGCCGCGCTACCAGCCCAATCCGAGATGCAACGGCAGATAGACCGCCATGCCCGCCAGCATCGTCCCCAGCACGCCGCGCCGCCAGAAGAAATAGGCGGTGCCGGCCACGGCGCCGTAAAGCCTGGCGTCATGCAGGGTCGAGGTCAGATGGCCTTGCGTCATCACGATCTCGGGAACGATCACCGCGGCGAGCGCGGCCGCGGGTGCATAGTGCAACGCCCGATGCGCCCATTCCGGCAGGCCCCAGGGGCGGTCGAGGATGAAGAAGAAGCAGCGGGTCAGCACCGTGACGCCGGCCATGCCGACGATCACGCCGAGCGTCCACAGATCGGTCTGGCCCCCGCCCAGGTTCGCCAGGTTCACTTGTCGTCCTCCGCGTCAGGGTCGAGTCCGAACTGCTTCTCGAGCCAGAAGCACAGCAGCACCGCAACGCCGATGCCGGCGACGATGTTGAGCTTGAGCGGCAATGCATACGCCGCCACCGCGGTGACACCCGCGATCAGCACGGCCAGTATGCGCAGACGCGTCGTGGCCATCGAGCACACGATCGCGACCAGGCTCAGCACGCCGGCGAAGCCCAGGCCCCAGGTCGGCGGAATCATGTTCGCCAGGAAGATGCCGAGAAGGCTCAGGCCCATCCACGACACCCAGGTCACGCAATAGTTGCCGGTGAGGTAAGCCTCCTGCCCGCGCTGCTCGGCTTCGGACTCGGGCGGGCGCGCGTACTTGCGGGTAAACAGCGCATAGCTCATGTCGGCGGTGAGATAGCCGTGCGTCATGCGGCGCCAGCGCGGCATGTGCATGAGGTAGGGCCGCAGATGCAGGCTGAAGACCACGAAACGCAGATTGACGCAGAAGCTCGTGGCCAGGACCACCCAGGCCGGTGCGCCTGCGATCAGCAGCGGAATGGCCGCGAGTTGCGAGCTTCCGGCGTAGACGAGGACCGTCATCGCGATCGACTCGAACAGGCTCATGCCCGCCTGGAGCATTGCCACGCCGGTCATGAGGCCCCAGGCGCCGATGCCGAGGGCGACCGGCAGCATGTCGCGCAGGCCCTCGCGGAACTCCGGCTGACGGCGGATGGATTTTGAGAGGAACATCAGCCGAAAACCTGCCCGGGCTTCACATCGAAGCCGCGCAGGAATTCGGCGACAGGTAGGCGCTTGCCACCGGCACGCTGCAGTTCGGAAATGACGACGACGGAATCCTTGGCGGCGACGAGGATGCCGGTGGACGAGACCGCGCGGACCGTGCCCGGCGGCTCGTCGGCAGCCTCGCCTCGGGCCTCCGCCGCCCAGAGCTTGACGGTCTCGCCATCCAGCGTGCTGCTCGCACCGGGGAAAGGATCGAAGGCTCGGATGCGACGCACGATCGTGGCCGCATCCAGCGACCACGCCACCTGCGCCTCGCTCTTCTCGACCTTGTGCGCGTAGGTCACGCCTTCAGACGGCTGGGGCTCGGCGTGGAGCGTTCCGGCGTCGGCCTGCTTCAAGGCTTCCACGATCAGGCGACCGCCCATTGCAGCGAGCCGGTCGTGCAGCCGCGCGGTCGTGTCGTCGCCGATGGGGGTCGATTCGCGCAGCAGCATGTCGCCGGTGTCGAGGCCGGCGTCCATCTGCATGATGGTGACGCCGGTCTCGGCATCGCCCGCCTCGATCGCCCGATGGATCGGCGCAGCGCCGCGCCATCGCGGCAGCAGGCTCGCGTGAATGTTGAGGCAGCCGAGCCGCGGCGCATCCAGCACCCACTGGGGAAGGATGAGCCCGTAAGCGGCGACGACCATCACGTCGGCTTTCGCGCAGGCGACGGCATCGCGCGCTGCCGAGGCATCGTCGGGATACTTGCCGTCGAGCCGCAGGCTGCGCGGCTGCGCTACCGGCCAACCGCGGCTGACCGCGAACTGCTTGACCGGCGAAGCTTGCAGTTTCATGCCGCGGCCCGCCGGGCGGTCGGGCTGGGTCAACGTCAGGACGATCTCGAACCCGGGCTCCGCTGCAATCGCCTCCAGCGCGACGCGGGCGAAGTCGGGCGTACCCGCGAACGCGACCTTCATGTGGCGCTCACCGGCCGACGCCGATCTGGTCTCGGAAAAACTCGTCGCCGACGTTGTAGTGATCGACCACGCCGTCCGGACTGACGTAGATATAGAGAAGGCGCCGTTGATTGATGTGCTTGTAGCGCCAACTCCACACGTTGCCGTCGAAGGAGGTCACGCGCGTGATTTCGTAAGGCCGCCCGTAGGTGCGCAGTATGTCGGCCTCTCGCCAGACACCGGGCTTGATGGTGCTGCCGAACAGTCCTTCGAAAAGCTCCTGCCGCACGGAAACGACTTTTCCGCTCGCGTCCACGTCGATGTTGGACACCTCGAATCCCATCGGCGCGCGCGAGTATTGCAACCGTTCACCGCCATCCGGCAAGGGATAGGTCGCCGTGGGCGTGCCCACTTGCTGCAGCACCTGGGCCCGCGGCGTTCCCAATGCAGTCCGTGTCGGATCGCTTGCGCAACCGGCCAAGGCCGTCGTCAATGCTGCGGCCAATAGCCATCGACGATTCATGATCAACGCCGCCCTTCGCGCTGGTCGAGCTTCTGGTCTTCGCGTTGCTGCTTGAGCAACTTGCTCTTGATGCGATTGCGCTTCAAGGGCGACAGATATTCGACGAACACCTTGCCGAGCAGGTGATCGAGTTCATGCTGGATGCAGACAGCCAGCAGGCCTTCGGCCTCGATGGTCTGCAACTCGCCCTCGGTGTCGAGCGCCGTCACGCGCACCGCGGTGGAACGCTCGACTCCGTCGTAGATGCCCGGCACGGACAGGCAGCCTTCTTCGTTGATGATCTTGTCGTCGCTGGCCCAGACGATCTCCGGGTTGATCAGGACGACAGGCTTGTCGCGTTCTTCCGACACGTCGATCACGACCAGGCGCTCATGCACATCGATCTGCGTGGCGGCGAGGCCGATGCCGTTGGCGTCGTACATCGTCTCCAGCATGTCGGCGACCAGGGTCTTGATGCGGGCATCGACACCCTGCACCGGTTTGGCCACCGTATGCAACCGCGCATCGGGGTAACTCAAAATGGTTCGTTTTGCCATGAAAGCGAGGAAAAGTTGTCGCTATTTTCGCCATTTCCGCGACGCGCGAATGTGAGACGGGGGATATACATTGCCCAATCTAGGGCTTCAGCGCAAAATTCGTAGCAAATTGTGAGGATTCGTACGTTCTGCGTGGCGCAGTGTGTGCACACCATCAACCATGAATAAATTCCGAATCAACGAACACCTGCGTCCCAGCCTTTTCGCCACCTTGACAGCCCTCGCCGCCATCGGCACGGGCGTCACGACGGCTTCCGCGCAAACCTATCCGATCACACCGCAACAGCGCGCCACCGCCCAGCAAACCGCCCAGGCCGGAATTCCGGTCAGCGAGCTGGCCCCCAATGCGCCCGACGAATACACCGTCAAGCCCGGCGACACGCTCTGGGCGATTTCCCGTCTCTACCTGCGCAGTCCGTGGCGCTGGCCCGAGCTCTGGGGCATGAATATCAGCGAGATCTCGAACCCGCATCGGATCTACCCGGGCCAGGTGCTTTATCTCGACAAGACCGGCGGCCGTGCCCGTCTGAGCACACGCCGTGGCGGCGCCCCCAATGGGACCGTCAAACTGTCGCCGCGCACACGGTACGAATCGCTGTCGGGCATGGCGCTGCCGACGCTCAATCCGAGCCTGATCGAGCCTTACCTGAGCGAGCCGATCATCATCGACCAGGACACGCTCAACACTGCGCCGCACATCGTGGCCGGCAACGACAGCCGCGTGCTCCTGGCCCGCGGCGACCGTGCCTATGCACTGGGCGACGCCAATTCGGCACTGATCGAGCAGCCCGGCCCGATCCAGACCTTCCGTATCTTCCGCAACGCGACGCCGCTGAACGACCCCGCCACGGGCGAACTCCTCGGCTATGAAGCGGCGTACCTCGGCAGGGCGCAGCTCATGCGCAGTCAATCGATCGAAGGCCAACTGGTCGAGGGCAAGGAAGTCACGAATGTCGTCCCGGCGACCATCGACATCGTTGCGGCACGCGAGGAAATGCGCGCCGGCGACCGTCTCCTGCCGGAGCCGCAACGCCAGCTGATGAGCTATGCACCGCGCGCACCGGAACAGGTGATCAACGGGCGCATCGTCTCGGTGTACGGCAATGCCGTGCAGTACGTGGCGCAGAACCAGGTGGTGGTGATCAACAAGGGCACACGCGACGGCATCGAAGCCGGTCATGTGCTTGCGATCCTCAAGAACGGCGAAACCGTCGTCGATCGCGCGTCCAACACCACCTACTCCGGAAAGCAAGTCGTGAAGCTGCCGAATGAGCGCATCGGCCTGCTGATGGTGTTCCGCCCATTCGAAAAGGCCTCCTACGCATTGGTGCTCGAGATCAGCGACGCGCCGAAGCCGGGCGACCTGCTGGTCAACCCCTGATGGTCGCTTTGCTTTCGCGTGGAGCGTGAAGAGCTAGCAAGCTGGCTGAGGCTATCGCTGACGCCGGGCATCGGCAGTACAGCGGGCCGGAGGCTGCTCGCGGCTTTCGGCCTGCCTGCCGAGGTCTTCCGGCAGACGCCGGGCGCGCTGCAGCAGGTCGCGACAGAGGCGCAAGTGCAAGCGCTGCTTCGGGAGCCGGCGGAACTGCCTGCGCTCCTCGACAAGACGCTCGAATGGCTGCAGCACACCGACAGTCAAGGTGCGACCAGACGCATCCTGACCCTGGGCGATGCGGGCTATCCGGCGTCGCTGCTGGAAATGGCCGATCCGCCGTTGATGCTCTACCTGCTGGGCGCACCGCAATTCGACCTGACGCAACTCGATCGCAGCATTGCCATGGTTGGCAGCCGCAACCCCACGGCCCAGGGCGCGGAGAACGCGCGCGCTTTCGCGCGAGCCTTCGGCGAAGCGGGCATCACGGTTGTGTCCGGCCTCGCGCTGGGTGTCGATGGCGCTGCGCACACAGGCGCGCTGGAGGCGAGCGGCGGACCTGACCGGCTGGCAACCGTTGCGGTGGTGGGAACCGGGCTGGATCGCGTCTACCCTGCCCGGCATCGCGAACTCGCGCATCGCATCGCGGCCCAGGGCCTGATCGTGAGCGAGTATTCGTTAGGAACACCGCCGCTCAACCAGAACTTCCCCAAGCGCAATCGCATCATCGCCGGCCTGTCGCGCGGCACGCTGGTGGTGGAGGCTGCCCTTCGATCGGGCTCGCTGATCACTGCACGGCTCGCGGCGGAACAGGGCAGGGAGGTGTTCGCGATACCGGGGTCGATCCATTCACCGCAGTCGCGCGGCTGCCATGCGCTCATCCGACAGGGCGCGAAGCTGGTCGAGTCCGTTGGCGATGTGCTCGAAGAATTGCGCTTCGATGCATCGCCGGCGCCTTCATCCGGGACATCCCCCCAGCCAACGCTTCACGCGGAACCTGCGGACGGTGGCGAATCCGGTCTGCTGGGCGAAATGGGCTTCGATCCGGTGAGCCTCGATGCGCTCTGCGCCCGCACAGGCTACAGCGCTGCGGAGCTTCAGGCTCGATTGCTCGAACTTGAACTGGACGGGCGCGTCGCCCGCCTGCCTGGAGGGTTGTTCCAGCGCGTCGCCGCTGCTTGAGCCGCTGGGCTGCCTGCATGTCGTCGTGTTGACGCAACTTTTGAGAGCCCGGGTGGGCTATATTGAACCCATGTTCGAAGTGCTTGTGTTTGTCTACGAAAACTACTGGCGCGGCGACGCGTGCCCCGAGCCCGAGCAATTGGGGCGCAAGCTCAGCGCGCAAGGCTTCGATGCCGAAGAGATCCGCGATGCGCTGCAATGGCTCGACGGACTGAGTCTCGCGACCCAGGGTATCCAACTCAGCAGGCATGCCGACAGGGCCACCGCCACCGTGAGCATTCGAAGCCGGAGCGATGACGTGATGGCCCCGTCCCCGGGATCGATTCGGGTCTATTCGAGCGTCGAGCAGACGCACATCGGCGCCGAATGCCTGGGCTTCATCAGCTTTCTGGAATCGGCCGGCGTCCTGCCTGCCGGCATGCGCGAGATCGTGATCGAACGCGCGATGGCGACCCCAAGCGAGCCACTGTCGCTCGACGAACTCAAGATCATCGTGCTGATGGTGCATTGGAGCACCGGCGTCGAGCCCGATGCGCTGGTGCTTGACGAACTGTGCGACGACAGTAGTTCGCGCGTGGCGCATTGACTGAGCTCGCCCCCAGGTTGCCCGCACTTCGTGTCGGGCGCCCACCCCCTACCGGGGGCAACACCAGCGGCCCGGCTAAGCCGGTTCCGCGGTGTTTCACGAACGGGGCTGACTTCGTCGGCCGCGGGCGGAACCGCCTAGTTCAATAGGCGTTCGGGGTTGGCGTCTAGCTTGGCCAGGGCTTCGCGGGTTGCGCGCACCGTTAGGGTTTCCTCTTCGGCGGGGACCAGGAGGCCTGCCTGGAGGTAAGACGCTAGCCTTCCGACCTGGATCAGGAAGCTGCGACCGTCGCTGGAGGCGAAGAGGTGCAGTTGCTTGCGGTCGCTGCGCCAGACGAATTGGACTTGGCTCACGCGGTCGTTGTGGTCGAGCATGAACCAGTTGCCGACCTGGAGTTCGTGCGCCCAGGCGAGCATGTCCTCGCTGACCTTGGTGCCGGTGTCGGGCACCACCTCGATCGAGGCGGCGTCGACGCCGAGCAGGAGTTCGATGCTCGCGGCGTCCAGGGGCAGGTCGGTCGCACTTTCGTCAGATACGAAATCTTCAAGGTTGGCGAGCCGCTTGGCCATGGCCTCGATCTTTGCCTGGGGGATGGCTTCGGTCTTTGACATGAAGGCATCGGACAGGGTCGCGCCGATGGTCTTGATGTGCGCTTCCTGGGGGTCACCGACGATGCCCAGCAGCGTCATGCCCTGGCGCAGGCGTTGGAGCAGCTTGGGAAGATCCTGGATCACGCGGGTGCGGTCGTTGCGGTTCGGCTTGGCGCTTGCGGCCCACACAAGATCGGAGGCGGAGCGCTTCAGTGTCACCGTCTGCTCGTCCTGCGGCCCGTAGCGCAGGGCCGCGATGGCCAGCACTTCGGCCCAGACCTTGAACAGGAATTCGCGGATCTCCTCGCGTACCGGCATGTCGTTGAGCATCTTGCGCAACTCGATGGTGTACTGGATCGCCATCGTCTCCTTCTGCTCGACCTGCTGTGCCACGCTCATCACCTTCTGGGTGGTGTCGCTCTGCGTGAGGTACTTGTTGAGGAAGGCGACGAATTCGTCGAACACCAGCTTGAACACGCGCTGGCCGGTTTCCGGATATTGCTCGATCACCTGCACGACACGGCGGATCTCGCCTTCCAAGGCGCTGCCGGAAATGGCGGCCGCGTCGAAGCCCATCACGCACGAACCCATGCGGTCGATCAACATGCGGGCCGGATGCTGCAGGGTGCCGAAGAACTCGGGCTCGGCGATGGCCACGCGCAGGACGGGCATCTGGAGCCGCGCGAACCACACACGCGCCGAGAAAGGAATGCGCTCCTCGGCGAGGATGGCCTGGAACATCAGCGCCACGATCTCCACGGTCGCCTTGTCCGCCGTCGTCGGCGCCTTCTTCTTCAGCTCGGTGCTGCGCCGCCGAAGCTCGTTCGAGGCGTTGTGAACGGCAGCGGCCTGATCGCCCACGACGTACTGCGAGGACGCGACTTGGTAGGCTGCTTCCGCATCTGCGATGGCCGCAGCGAAGGCCGGTGCGCCGCCGCCGACGCCGCCGCCCATGGCGCCGACCCCGCCGCCACCCACCATTTCGCCCCCGGCCGCCAGGCGCTGCTGCGCGATGTCACCGCCGATGCGAGCCGTCACGAATCGCTTGAGATTGAGCAGGACGCCCTGCGCGCGCTGACGGGCCATCAGCAGCGGCGAGCCGCCGGTCACGAGCATCGTGTCGCCGCCGGGCAGTCCCTGCCCGCTTGCACCGCGGCCCATGCCGACACCGATCGCGGCCGGCGCGAAACTCCCTGGCGGTGCGCCGAAGCCGCCACGCACGGGCTGGGCTTGTTGTTGCCCCGCAATACCCATCGGCGCGCTGGCGGCATGAGCGAAGCTGCCGCCAAGAGCGGCGGCGCCCGAACTGACCGAGCCTGTTCGCCGGACAAAGCTCTTGAGGTCGATCTCGGGCATCACGTCCTTCCCGACGAGGAAGGCGTTGGCATCCTTGTAGGCCTTGACGACGGTATCGACCATGTGCGACTGCACCTGATCCTGGACCTTGCCCCACAGTTCGCGGCTCAAACCCACGGCCAGCCATTTGTCGACCAGCACCTTGGCCAAGGCCTCGGGTTTCAGGATGTCCTTGGCATCGAGCTCATGGGTCCCTTCCAGGTGCTGGATCCGCAAGCGCAGGTCATTGAGTTCGAAATTGGCCTTGTCCTGGATGGACTGCGCGAGCCGCGACGAAAGGATCCCGGTTTCGACCACTTCGTCGCCAATCAACTCGAGGCGCGAGAGGGAATTGGACGCCGTTCCGGTCGGGCTGCTGCTGGCCAGCGCCTTTCGCCAGGCGGCCTGCGACTCCTTCACCCAGTTCGAGCCGTTCGCCTGGAACGCCAGGAATCCGTCGCGGTTCTCCTGCATGTCGCGCGCATTGCCGACTTGTGCAGCCAGCGCAACCAGCCGCTCCCGGATCGCATGGGCCACCGGCTCGATCACCCCCTCGGTGGCGGCAACGAAAAGCTCGCGCGTTTCGCGGGAAAGTTGGAGGGAAGAAGCGTGGGACCGCGTGGGCATGGATGAACAGGACGGCAATTAATTCGATTGGGCAATCACGCGAGCTTGCATCGGGAAACGTAACCGCACAAGAGCCGGCAATGCTCGGCAACCCCAACGCAACACACGTGCCGGGCCGAAAAGTTGACAGCTCACACGGTCGCGCCGGCATTCGGATCGTCCGGGTCCCCTTCCCGCTTGATCGGCCCCTTCACCAGATCCTCGCGCTTCACGCCCAGCCACATGGCAATGGCGGCCGCCACGAAGGCTGACGAATAAATGCCGAACAGAATCCCGATGGTCAGCGCCAGCGCAAAGTAGTGCAGCGTGGGACCGCCGAAGAAGAACATCGAGAGCACCACGAGCTGGGTCGAACCGTGGGTGATGATGGTTCGGCTGATCGTGGACGTGATCGCGTTGTCGATGACCTCGCGGGTGGTCATCTTGCGATAACGACGGAAGTTCTCGCGGACCCGGTCAAAAATGACCACGGACTCGTTGACCGAGTAGCCCAGCACCGCCAGCACCGCCGCAAGCACCGCCAGCGAGAACTCCCACTGGAAGAAGGCGAAGAAGCCCAGGATGATCACCACATCGTGCAGGTTGGCCAGCACGGTCGCGAGGGCGAACTTCCATTCGAAGCGGAAGGCCAGGTAGATCATGATGCCGACCACCACCATGCCCAGCGCCTTGAGGCCGTTGGTGGTCAACTCTTCGCCGACCTGCGGCCCGACGAATTCGGTGCCGCGCAGCGTTGCCGACGGATCGACCGCCTTGAGGGCGTCCATGACCTGGGTGCTCTGCTGGGCCGAGGTCTGGCCCTTTTGTACCGGCAGGCGGATCTGGACGTCGCGCGAGGTGCCGAAGTTCTGCACCTGCACGTCCGCGTAGCCGAGCTTGGAGATGGTCTCGCGCACCTTGCCGACATCGACCGACTGCTGGTAGGCGACCTCCATCACCGTGCCGCCCGTGAACTCCACCGACAGGTGCAGGCCGCGATGGAACAGGAAGAACACCGCCAGCAAGAAGGTGATGAGGGAGATCGCGTTCAGCACCAGCGCGTGGCGCATGAACGGGATGGTCCTGTGGATTCGGAAGAACTCCATTTTCTGTCTCTCTTATTTCGCGTCGTGCACGACCTGATTGCCCGGCTTCCAGACGGTGCCGATCGACAGGGTCTTGAGCTTCTTCTTGCTGCCGTACCAGAAGTTGACGAGCCCGCGCGAGAAGAACACGGCGGAGAACATCGATGTGACGATGCCGATGCAATGCACGACGGCGAAGCCGCGGATCGGTCCTGAACCGAAGGCCAGCAGGGCAATGCCCGCGATCAGCGTGGTCACGTTGGAGTCGAGAATCGTGCCCCACGCGCGGTCATAGCCCGAATGGATCGCCGCCTGCGGCGTGGCCCCGCCGCGCAGTTCCTCGCGGATCCGTTCATTGATCAGCACGTTGGAGTCGATCGCCACGCCGATCGCGAGCGCCATGGCCGCGATACCGGGCAAGGTCAGCGTGGCCTGCAGCATCGAAAGGACCGCCACCAGCAACAACAGGTTGACCGCCAGTGCGATCGACGAGAACACGCCGAAGAGCGCGTAGTAGAGGCACATGAACACCATGATGGCGATGAAGCCGTACATCACGCTGTCGAAGCCCTTCTTGATGTTGTCGGCGCCCAGGCTCGGACCGATCGTGCGTTCCTGGATGATCTCCATCGGCGCAGCGAGCGAACCGGCGCGCAGCAGCAGCGCGAGGTCGTTGGCTTCGACGACGCTCATCGAACCCGAGATCTGGAAGCGGTTGCCCAGTTCGCCGTTGATCGAGGGCGCCGTCAGCACTTCGCCCTTGCCCTTTTCGAAGATCAGCATCGCCATGCGCTTGCGATAGTTCTCGCGGCTGACGTCGCGCATGATGCGGCCGCCCTTCGCGTCCATCGTCAGGTCGACCTTGGGTTGCTGCGTCTGCGAGTCGAAGCCGGGTTGCGCATCGGTGAGGTTCTCGCCCGTCACCAGCACCTGCTTCTTGACGATCACGGCGCGGCCCTGGCGATCGAGGAATTTCTCGGAGCCGAAAGGCACCGGCCCCGTGCCCATTTCGGCCGCGCGGCCCTCGGCGCTCTCGTCGACGAGGCGCATTTCGAGGGTGGCGGTGCGGCCCAGGATGTCCTTGGCCTTGGCCGTGTCCTGCACGCCGGGCAACTGCACCACGATGCGGTCCAGCCCCTGCTGCTGGATCACCGGTTCTGCCACGCCGAGCTCATTGATCCGGTTGTGCAGCGTCGTGATGTTCTGCTTGAGCGCCGCGTCCTGCAGGCGCCGCGCGGCCTCCGGCTTGATGGAGGCGACAAGCTTGAAGTCGGTGCCTTCCTGGCTCTCGACCGTCGTGAGATCGGGGAACTGGTCCTGCAACAGGGCCTTGGCCGCTTGCAGACCGGCAGTGTCGCGGAATCGCATGTCGATGGTCTGGTCGACGCGCGTGACCGACGTGCCGCGCACGCTCTTGTCGCGCAGCCCCGTCCGAATGTCACTCGCGAAGGATTCGGCCTTCTTGTCCATGGCGCCCTTCATGTCGACCTGCAGCAGGAAGTCGACACCACCACGAAGGTCGAGGCCCAGATACATCGGAAAGGCGTGCAGCGCCGATAGCCAGGACGGCGAGCGCGAAAGCAGGTTGAGCGCGACGACGTAGGGCGGCTCGCTCGGATCCGGCACCAGCGCGTGCTGGAGGACGTCCCGCGCCTTGAGCTGGTCGTCGGTGTTGGTGAAACGCGCACGCACGGAAGTGGCGTCGAGCGTCAACAGGTCGGGCGCGAGGCCGGCGGCCTTGAGCGCCTCCGCGACCCGGGTCTGGGTGCTGGCGTCGACCTTGACGGTCGACTTGGCCGCCGACACCTGCACCGCAGGCGCCTCGCCGAAGAAATTGGGCAGGGCGTAAATCAGCCCCACGAGCAGCACGATCACGATGATCGCGTACTTCCAGACCGGATATCTGTTCATGTTTTTACTCGCCCCCAGGTTGGCTCACTTCGTGTAGCCGCCCACATATGTGGGTCACGACGCGCGATGCGTGGGGAAAAAAGTCACTGCTCATTGATCTCGGCCGGCAAAGCCAGGCCCGTTGGTGAAACACCGCGGAACCGGCTTTGCCGGGCCGCTGGTGTTGCCCCCGGTAGGGGGTGGGCGGCTACACGAAGTGAGCCAACCTGGGGGCGAGCCATTACTTGATTGCGCCCTTGGGCAGGACCTGGACGACGGCGCTGCGCTGGATCTGCACTTCGATGCCCTTGGCAATTTCGATGGTCAGGTATTGCTCGCCGATCTGGGTGATCTTGCCGAGGATGCCGCCGGACGTCGCGACCTCATCGCCCTTGGCGAGGGCCTCGATCATGGCGCGGGCTTCTTTCTGGCGCTTCATCTGCGGACGGATCATGACGAAGTACAGCACCACGAACATGAGGACCAGCGGCAGCATGCTGCCGAGCGAGGACATCATGTCGCCGCCTCCGGCAGCGGGTGCGGTCTGGGCGAAAGCAGAGGAAATGAACAAGGGAGTCTCCAGCAGAGGGAAGAAATAAGAGCGCCGGCCTCCAATACAAGAGGTCCCGCGGGTCCGCAGCAGTGCGAAAACCAGCCGCGCAGCGCGGCCCGGCCGCGCACAGCACCGAGCATTGTATTCGGCGGCACCCGACCCGCCGGGGGGAACCTGGCGAGGCGATCAAGGGCATTCAGCCCAGCGGCTGGAGGCCGCTCGTGACGCTCAGGCAGCGGCCTTGACGGCCTGCGGATTGCGCCACTTGGCCATCAGGTCGGCCCAGCGGACGCGGGCGGCGGCCAAATGACGGTCCTTCACGTGGCCGTAGCCGCGAATCTGCTCGGGCAGGCTCGCAATCTCGACGGCTGCCGCATGGTTCGCGGCGTTCAGGCTGGTGAGCACTTCGTCGATGCTCGCGCGGTATTCGCCGATCAGGGCGCGCTCGGTCTTGCGCTCGTCGGTGCGACCGAAGATGTCTAATGCCGTTCCGCGCAGGCCCTTCAACTTTGCGAGCAGCCGGAAGCCGGTCAGCATCGCGGGGCCGAACTTCTGCTTTTGCAACTCGCCCTTGGCGTTCCTCTTGGCGATGATGGGCGGCGCGAGGTGGTAGTTGAGCTTGAAATCCTTGCCCATCTGGCCCTCGAACATTCCTTCGACGCGTTCGAGGAAGCTGCGGTCGGTGTGCAGGCGGGCGACTTCGTACTCGTCCTTGTAAGCCATCAGCTTGAACAGATAGCGTGCGACGGCTTCGCTCAGGCTGGTCTTGCCCAGCGCCGATTCCGCCTTCTGCACCTTGGCGATGTACGTCTTGTACTGTTCAGCGTAGGCCGCGTTCTGGTAGCCGGTCAGGAATTCGACGCGGCGCGCCACCAGGGTGTCGATCGACTCGCGCTTCTTGAATTCGATGATCTGGCCCGGCTGGACGCGCTTTTGCAGTTCCACCGGCCGTTGCGCGGCCTGGCGGCCCCACTCGAAGGCCGCCTTGTTGTTGTCGACGGCCACGGCGTTGAGTTCGATCGCCCGCATCAGCGAAGCGAGTTCGAGCGGAATCCACCCCTTCTGCCAGGCGTAGCCCAGGATCATCGGGTTGACGTAGATGCTGTCGCCCATGAGCGAGGTCGCGGCGGCGTCGGCATCGAATGCACCAACCGCATCGACGCCGACCGCACGGGCGATCTCGGCGGCGCAGGTGTCCTGCGGGTTCTGCCAGTTGGCGTTGCGCACGAAGGCCGCCGTCGGACTGCTGTGGCTGTTGAGGGCCACGTGCGTGCGCCCTTCGCGCATGCGCGCCGTCGTTTCGGCATTGACGCTGACCAGCGGGTCGCAGGCCAGGATCAGGTCGGCCGCCGCCGTGCCGACGCGCGTGGTGCGGATGTCGTCCTGCGTGTCGCCGATCAGCACGTGGCTCCAGGTGGCGCCGCCCTTTTGAGCGAGGCCCGCCGCATCCTGCGTGACGATGCCCTTGCCTTCGATGTGCGCCGCCATGCCAAGCAGCTGCCCGATGGTGATCACGCCGGTGCCGCCGACGCCCGCCACCACGATGCCCCAGACCTGTCCGCCAGCGAGCGAGGGAATCGCCGGCTCTGTCAATGCACCGAGTTCGACCGGCGACGAGCCCTTGGTTTTCGACTTCTTCTTGAGCTGGCTGCCCTCGACGGTGACGAAGCTCGGGCAGAAGCCTTTGAGGCAGCTCATGTCCTTGTTGCAGGTGCTCTGGTTGATCGTGCGCTTGCGGCCGAACTCGGTTTCGAGGGGCTCGACCGACAGGCAGTTGCTCTGCACGCTGCAGTCGCCGCAGCCTTCACAGACCAGTTCGTTGATGACGACGCGCTTGGCCGGATCGACGGCCGTGCCGCGCTTGCGGCGACGGCGCTTTTCGGTCGCACAAGTCTGGTCATAGATGATGGCCGTCGTGCCCTTGATCTCGCGGAACTCGCGCTGAATCTCGTCCAGTTCGTCGCGATGACGCACCTTGACGTTCTCGCCGGGCACGTTCACGCCCTCGTATTTCTCGGGCTCGTCGGTGACCACGACCACCTTGACCGCGCCTTCGGCATGCAGGCTTTCGGCAATCTGCAGCACCGAATGCCCTTCGGGCCGCTCGCCGACCTGCTGGCCACCGGTCATGGCGACCGCGTCGTTGTAGAGGATCTTGTAGGTGATGTTCACCCCGGCGGCGATGCTCTGGCGGATCGCCAGAAGGCCACTGTGGAAGTAGGTGCCGTCGCCCAGGTTGGCGAAGATGTGCTGGTCCGTCGTGAAAGGTTGCTGGCCGACCCACGGCACGCCCTCGCCGCCCATCTGCGTGAAGCCGATGGTCGAACGGTCCATCCAGGTGGCCATGAAGTGGCAGCCGATGCCGGCCATGGCGCGCGAACCTTCGGGCACCACGGTGCTGGTGTTGTGCGGGCAGCCCGAGCAGAACCAGGGCTGACGCGTCGCGTCGGCCACGCCGATCGTCTGCGGCGCCGCCATGGCGCGCTCCTTGGCTTCGAGAATCGCGAGCTGCGCGTCGATGCGCGCAGCCATGTCCGCGCCCGCGGCGGCGAGGATGCCGGTCTTCTTGAGACGCTGGGCAATGGCCTTGGCGATCAGCGCAGGGTTCAGGTCGGCATTGGCGCGCAGCAGCGTGTGCGCGGTCGGATTGGGCATCGACCATTCGCCGCCCGAATAGCCTTCGGCCTGATGCACTTCGCCTTCGTCGAACTTGCCGACCACGTTGGGCCGCACATCAGGGCGCCAGTTATAGAGCTCTTCCTTGAGCTGGTATTCGATGACCTGGCGCTTTTCCTCGACCACGAGGATCTCCTGCAGGCCGGTGGCGAAGGCGCGCGTGAGCTGCGCCTCCAGCGGCCACACCACCGCCACCTTGTGCAACCGGATGCCGAGTTGGCGGCAGGCCGCATCGTCCAGGCCCAGGTCGATCAGCGCCTGGCGGGTGTCGTTGAAGGCTTTGCCGCTGGCCATGATGCCGAAGCGGTCGTTCGGCCCTTCGATCACGTTGTGGTTGAGGCGGTTCGCGCGGATGTAGGCGAGCGCGGCGTACCACTTGTAGTGCATCAGCCGCGCTTCCTGCTCCAGCGCATGGTCGGGCCAGCGGATGTGCAGGCCGCCGGGCGGCATCTGGAAGTCGGTGGGCGTCACGATCTCGACGCGCTCGGGATCGATCATCGCCGTGGCGCTCGATTCGACGATCTCCTGGATCGTCTTCATGCCCGACCAGATGCCGGCGAAACGGCTCATCGCGAAGGCGTGGATGCCGAGGTCCAGGATGTCCTGCACGTTCGCCGGGAAGAACACGGGCGTGCCGCACGCCTTGAAGATGTGGTCGCTCTGGTGCGCCGCGGTCGAACTCTTGGAGATGTGGTCGTCACCGGCCACCGCGATAACGCCGCCCCAGGCGGTGGTCCCGGCCATGTTGGCGTGCTTGAAGACGTCGGAGCAACGGTCCACGCCGGGGCCCTTGCCGTACCAGATGCCGAAGACGCCGTCGAACTTGTTGGTGCCGGCCGGTGAGAAGCCGAGTTGCTGCGTGCCCCATAGCGCGGTGGCCGCCAGCTCTTCGTTCACGCCCGGCTGGAAGACGATGTTCTGTTCCTTGAGGAACTTGCTGGCCTTCCAGAGCGCCTGGTCGTAGCCGCCGAGCGGCGAGCCGCGATAGCCGCTGATGAAGCCCGCCGTGTTCTTGCCCTGCTGCTGGTCGCGCAAGCGCTGCAGCATCGGCAGCTTGACCAGGGCCTGCACGCCGCTCATGAAAGCGCGGCCGTAATCGAGTGAATATTTGTCGTCGAGCGTGACCGTTTCCAGGGCCTTGCGAATGTGCTCGGGCAGCGGTGCATTCATCGTGTTTGTCTCCAGTGTCCAGTGGGCTGAGCCTTGTGGGCGTGGCTTGCGAGGCATCCGGGTCGGATTCCCCTCGGCCATCATCACGCAAAGTGTATGCCTGCTCCAGCGACAGGTGTTTGCGTTCTTTGCCCGTTAGACACGGCATTTTGAAAGGAGCTTGCTTAAAATCAGCACAAATGGAAAGCATTGACAAGTTCGACCTCGCCATCCTGCAAGAACTTCAGGCCGATGGGCGGCTCACCAATGCCGAGCTTGCGCAACGCGTGGGCCTGTCGGCCGCGCCGTGCTGGCGCCGCGTCCGGGCGCTGGAGGAAGCCGGCTTCATCAAGGGCTACCACGCGGAGATCGACCGGCACAAGATCGGGCTGGGCGTGCTCGCCTTCGTGCGCGTGGACGCCGAACGCACCGCCGGCGACGTCACCCGCAAGCTCGAAGACGCGATCCGCAAGCTTCCGGAAGTGATCTCGTGCCACTACATCAGCGGCACCGGTACTTTCGAGCTGCAGGTGGTTTCGCAGGACCTGGACACCTTCTCGCGCTTCGCCCTGCAGCATCTGCTCAACCTGCCCAACGTGAAAGACATTCACACCAGCTTCTCGCTCGGCGAGGTCAAGGCGAGCCATGCGCTGCCGCTTGCCCACCTTGATCCCAAGGCGGCGCGCTGAAGGACGACAGGCGCGCCACCTGACAATAAGCCCGATGCCACCGATATCGCCCCAGGAGACAATCACCGCCCGCGCGCAACCAGCGCGCGTCGGCCCGCTCGAACCGCTCGGGCTCCCCGTGTTCCGCATGCTGTGGAGCACCTGGCTGATCGCCAACATCTGCATGTGGATGAACGATGTGGCAGCGGCCTGGATGATGACGTCGCTCACGACGTCGCCGATGTGGGTCGCGCTGGTGCAGTCGGCCTCGACCCTTCCGGTGTTTCTCCTCGGCCTGCCCAGCGGCGCGCTCGCAGACATCCTGGATCGGCGGCGCTGGCTTGTCGCGACGCAATTCTGGCTCGCGGGCACCGCGATCGCGTTGTGCGTGGCCGTCGTGCTCGACGTGATCAACGCGCCGCTGCTGCTGGCGCTGACTTTCGCCAACGGCATCGGCCTGGCGATGCGCTGGCCGGTGTTCTCGGCCATCGTGCCCGAACTGGTACAGCGCACGCACCTGCCGGCGGCGCTCGGTCTCAACGGCATCGCAATGAACGCCTCGCGCATCGTCGGCCCGCTGCTCGCCGGCACGCTGATCGCGAGCGCGGGGACCGTATGGGTGTTCGGGCTCAACGCCGTGCTGTGCGTGGCGTCGGGCTTCGTCGTGCTGCGCTGGCGGCGCGAGCACACGCCCAATCCGCTGGGCCGCGAAAAGCTGATCAGCGCGATGCGCGTGGGCGTGCAGTTCGTGCGTCAGTCGCAGCGCATGCGCGCGGTGCTCACGCGCGTTGCGGTTTCCTTCCTGCACTCCACGGCACTGCTCGCACTGTTGCCGCTGCTGGCGCGCAACCTGCACGGCGGCGGGGCCGGCACATTCACGCTGCTGCTCGCGTCCATGGGCGCGGGTGCCATCGTGGCGGTGCTGTTCCTGCCGCGTCTGCGGCAGGCGATGCTGCGCGACCAACTGGTGCTTCGCGGCACGCTGCTGCAGTCGGGTGCGGCCGCGATCATGGCCTTCGCGCCCAACGCCTGGGTGGCCGTGCCCGCGATGTTCCTCTGCGGCATGGCCTGGATCACGGTGGCCAACTCGCTCTCGGTGTCGGCGCAGCTTGCGCTGCCCGACTGGGTGCGCGCGCGCGGCATGTCGATGTACCAGATGGCGATCATGGGGGCGAGCGCCTTCGGCGCCGCACTCTGGGGCCAGGTGGCGGAGCTCACGTCGCTCTATGTCAGCCTGGGCATCGGCGCCGCCAGCGGGACGCTGTGCATGCTGCTGGTGCTGCGCTACGTGACCGACGGCACCGGCGAGGAGGACGACACCAGTCCCGCCAAGCAGGGCTGGGCCACGGGTCCGCCGAACAGCGCGCCGGGCGAGCAGGGACGCGTGGTGATCACGGTCGAATACCTCATCGACCCGGCTCGCGCGGCCGCTTTCCTGCTCGTGATGCACCAGACCCGCCGCGCCCGCCTGAGCCAGGGCGCGATCGCATGGGAACTGCTGCACGACATCGCGGACCCGCAGCGCTACGTCGAGCAGATCGTCGACGAGTCATGGACGGAGCATCTGCGGCGATTTCACCGCGCCACGGCGGCGGACATCGCGCTGCGCGAGCGGCGGCTGGCGTTTCACCAGGGCGAGTCGCTGCCCGTCGTCACTCGCTACATCAGCCACCGGTAAGAGCCTGCACCCAGGCTGCGCGCAATGCCTAATGAAAGAAGAGCAGCCGCGTCAGGAAAGTGTGGCCGGCCTCCGCGAACATCAGCCCGACCAGCACCAGCAAGGCAAGCGGCGGCAGCAGGATGGCGTAGACCAGCGCCAGCCTCTCCCACGCCATGTGCATGAAGACCCCGACGATCAGCCCCGCCTTCAGCAGCATGAAGATGATGATCAGGCTCCATCGCAGATAGCCCTGGAAGTGGAAGTAATCGACCAGGTACGACATCGTGCTCAGCACGAACAGCAGCCCCCATATCTTCAGGTAGAGGCTGATCGGATGTTGTTGGCCCGTGCCTGTAGTCATGGTCGACCTCACCAGAGATAGAACAGCGCGAAGATGAACACCCACACCAGATCCACGAAGTGCCAGTACAGGCCCGCGATCTCGACGATCTGGTAGTTGCCGGTCTTGTCGTAGTCGCCGCGGATCAGCTTGAATGCCACGGTGAACAGGTAGATCACACCGGCCGTCACATGCAGACCGTGGAAGCCGGTGATCATGAAGAACGCCGAGCCGAACTGCGCCGCACCCATCGGATTGCCCCAGGGCCGCACGCCTTCGTGGAGGATGAGCTTGGACCATTCGAAGGCCTGCATGCCGACGAAGAGTTCGCCGAAGGTCGCGGTAACGATCATCAACGTGGCCGCATTGATGCGGTCGCGGCGATAGGCGCAGTTGACGGCCATCGCCATCGTGCCGCTGCTGCTGATGAGCACGAAAGTCATGATGGCAATGAGCAACAGTGGCACGTCGGCACCGCCGACATTGAGGCCGAACACCTCGCTCGGATTCGGCCAGGTCGCGGTGGTCGACACCCGCACCGTCATGTAGCCGGTGAGGAAGCAGCTGAAGACGAAGGTGTCGCTCAGCAGGAAGATCCACATCATCGCCTTGCCCCACGAGACGTGGAAGGCCTGGCGATCGGAAGACCAGTCGGCGATCAGCCCCCGCCAGCCGCTCACGGCGACGATCGGGGCCGAAGACGGGGGAGCGATGGTCGCAGTGCTCATTGGATAACCTCCGTGCTTCGCACTGCGGTGCGAGCTTGCTTGGGGCGGCCCGGCGCGGCGCTCATGGTTACTCCTTCACGCCGTGCCGCAGATAAAGCGCGCCACTTCCGGCGTCACCCAGCCCAGCAAGGCGAACAGCACCAGCCAGACCGCCAGCATGAAGTGCCAGTAGCGCGCGCACAGTGCGATGCGCCATGCTGAACCGAAGGGGCTGTCCCAGGCGGTCCGCATCGTCCAGGCCCAGCCGACCAGGCCGCCGATCAGATGGAGTCCGTGCATCGCTGTCAGCAGATAGAAGAAGCTTCCCGCAGGATTGCCGGCGGGCATCACCTGCGCACGCCACAGTGCGTCCCACGCCCACAACTGCACGGCGATGAATGCCAGCGCGAAGAGGCCCCCGGCAAGCAGCAGCCGGTGCGTCCGCCTCAGCGCCGCGCCGCGTGCCGCCGCGGTGGCCCGCTGCAACGTCACGCTGCCGGCAATGAGCAGCGAAGTGCTGAGCCACAACTGCCATGGCAGCGCGAGCGTCACGGCATCATCGCTGTTCATTCGAATCAGGTACGCCATCGCGAAAAGCGAGAACAGCGCGGTCGCAACGCCCATGAACACCCACAGCCCGATGCTCGCCGCGCCGCCGTGTGCGTCGCGAGGTCCGCCGCCACGATCGACGCCTCTTGCCGCCAGTGTCGCGGTCATGCCGGTGCTCCCTGGGCGCTGCCCTTGCCGTGGGGTTCGGGCTCCACGCCACCGGCCTCGGGGGGCGCATTCTGCGCAATGAAGTCTTCCTTCGCGCCCGGCACGCCATAGGCGTAGGCCCAGCGATAGGCCACCGGCAGCCGCGGCCCCCAGTTGCCATGGCCCGGCGGCGTGGTCGGCGTCTGCCATTCGAGCGATGCAGCCCGCCAGGGATTGGAAGTCGCAGGCCGGCCTCGCCAGAAGCTCCAGGCGAGATTGAACACGAACAGCAACTGCGCCACGCCCACGATCAGCGCGACCACCGTGATGAAGGTGTTGAGCGTGAAGGCCGATTGCGGAATGAACTTGTAGCCGTCGAAGTTGTAGTAGCGCCGCGGCATGCCCAGGACGCCGAGGTAGTGCATCGGGAAATAGATCAGGTAGGTGCCGATGAAGGTGATCCAGAAGTGCAACTGCCCGATCCGGTCGTCCAGCATGCGGCCGGTGATCTTGGGATACCAGTGGTAGATGCCGCCGAACACCACCAGCAGTGGCGCGACGCCCATCACCATGTGGAAGTGCGCCACCACGAAATAGGTGCCCGAGAGTGGAATGTCCACGCTCACGTTGCCGAGGAAGAGCCCCGTGAGTCCGCCGATTGCAAAGGTGCAGACGAAAGCCAGCGCGAAGAGCATCGGCACCGACAGATGGATGTCGCCACGCCACAGCGTCAGCAGCCAGTTGTAGACCTTGATCGCGGTCGGCACCGCGATGATCAGCGTGGTGGTCGCGAAGAAGAAGCCGAAATACGGATTCATGCCGCTCACGAACATGTGGTGCGCCCACACGACCACGCTGAGTGCACCGATGGCGACGATGGCCCAGACCATCATGCGGTAGCCGAAGATGCACTTGCGCGCGTGCACGCTGATCAGGTCGGACACGATCCCGAAGGCGGGCAGCGCCACGATGTAGACCTCCGGATGCCCGAAGAACCAGAACAGGTGCTGGAACAGCAGAGGGCTGCCGCCCTTGTAGTTGGTCACCTGCCCCATCGATACCAGCGCCGGCATGAAGAAGCTGGTGCCGAGCGTCCGGTCGAGCAGCAGCATCACGCCGCTGACGAACAGTGCCGGAAAGCCCAGCAACGCAAGGATGGTCGCGACGAAGATGCCCCACACGGTCAGCGGCATGCGCATCAGCGTCATGCCTTCGCAGCGCGCCTGCAGCACGGTGGTGACGTAGTTCAAGCCGCCCATCGTGGTCGCCACGATGAAAATGATGAGCGACACCAGCATCAGCACGATGCCGCCGTCGTAGCCGGGCGTCCCTTGCAGGATCGACTGCGGCGGATACAGCGTCCAGCCCGCGCCGGTCGGCCCGCCGGGGACGAAGAAGCTCGCCATCAGCACGACGACCGACAGCAGGTACACCCAGAAGCTCAGCATGTTGAGATAGGGGAACACCATGTCGCGCGCCCCCACCATCAACGGGATCATGTAGTTGCCGAAGCCGCCGAGGAAGAGCGCGGTGAGCAGGTAGATCACCATGATCATTCCGTGCATCGTCACGAACTGGTAGTAGCGCTCGGGGTTGATGAACTCGAACACGCCCGGGAAGCCCAGTTGCAGGCGCATCAGGTTGGAAAGCACCACCCCCACGAGCCCCACCGCGATGGCGGTGCAGGCGTACTGGACCGCGATCACCTTGTGGTCCTGGCTCCAGACATAGCGCGTCAGGAAGGTCAGCGGCCGGTGGTGTTCGGAAGCATCATCCTGGGGCAAGACATTGGCGTGGTTCATCGCTGCGCCTTCTGTTCGGTTGCAGCCTGCGCCGGCGGGCTGCCGAGACTCTGGATATAGGCCACCAGCGCGGCCAGTTCTTCATCGCTCACGTCCAGCTTGGGCATGACCGGCGCGAAGCCCTTGACCTGTCGGGCCTGCGGATCGCGGATGAAGCTGCGCAAGTAGTTCTCGTCGACCAGTGCGGTGGAACCGTCCGCCATCGTCTCGGTCTTGCCGTAGAGGCCCTTCCAGGTCGGTCCCACGCGCGGCGTGCCGTCGATGGTGTGGCAGGCCACGCAGCCCTTGGATTCCGCGAGCGCCCGCCCCTGCTCGACGCGCGCGCCGGCACCCGCCGCACCTTCGGCCGGTGAGACGGCCGGCGCCTTGACCTGCGTCTTCGCGAAGGTCGGCTGCGCCGCCAGCCAGGCGTTGAAGCTGGCCTCGTCTTCCACCACCACGAAGCCGCGCATGTTGGGATGCCCGACGCCGCAGAGCTGCGCGCAGAGCGCCTCGTAGCGACCCGCCAAGGTCGGCGTGAACCAGAAGCGGCTGACCTGGCCCGGCACCGTGTTCATCCGCGCGCGGAATGGCGGCACGAAGAAGTCATGCAGCACGTCGTGCGAGCGCGCCAGCACCAGCACCGGCTTGCCGAGCGGCAAGTGCACCTCGTTGGCTGCGACCAGGATGTCGTCCTGTCCGGCCGGATCATCCGGGTCGAGCCCGAACGGATTGCCTCCCTTGACGAAACGCGCGTCGGTCGCGCCGAACTTGCCGTCCGCACCCGGGAGGCGGAAGTGCCATTGCCATTGCTGCCCCAGCACTTCGAGCTCCATCGCGTCGTGCGGCGACCTCACGTAGTTGGCGTAAACCACCAGGCCGGGCGCCAGCAGCGCCATGATGCCGACGGAGGTGCCGCCGATCAGCCAGCGCTCCAGTTTCTTGTTTTCGGGTTCATGCGCCGCGCGTCGGCCTTCGCGGTGCCGGAAACGCAGCAGTGTGTAGACAACGAAGAGATTGATCGCGACGAAGAAGATGCCCGTGATCACCAGCGTGATGGTCAGGGTGTCGTCCATCTCTTGCCAGTTGGATGCCAGGGGTGTCGTCCACCATGGGTTGAGCCAATGGAACAGCACGGAGCCGACGACGATGAGCAGCAGGGCGACAGCCATGATCATGGGCGGTACCTCGACTCGTCATAGGCATCGCGCCATTCAAGCGCGCTGCTAGCGGAACGCCGGGACCTGCTGCTCCTCGCCCTCGAAAAGGGCTTCGGGATGCGCAGTCCGCAACAGCGTTTCGACGTCTTGCGCGCGCGAACGCGGCAAGTCCACCATCAGCAGGATCCAGCCCTGGGCCAACGCGCCTTCGAAGCGACGAAGCCGCGGGCTCGGGATCGAGATGCCGATCATGCTGGCCGACCATGCGCCGACCACGCCGCCCAGGACGCCCAGCACCACGGCCAGCTCCCATTCGGGATCGTCGCCCAGGACCGGAAACATCAACGCGGCGATCAGGCCGACGACCATGCCGCAGGCGCTGCCGACCACCCATCCTGTCTTGGCCGCGTGAACGAGGTCCGAGGTCTGCCACACGTTCGCCGCGTGAAGGCCCGTCGTGTCAGTGTCTTCCGAGCCGGCGAAATGAATGTGCGCAACGTCGACGCGCGCCTGCACGAGATCATGCATCGCTCGCCTGGCGCTCGCCAGATCCGGCATCAGCCAGTAAATGCGTCTCCTCATGGCACCCTCCTTTCCGTCTTGCGACGATAAGGAACCATGACGACTTATATGCTCAAGGAGCGTGGTTATCAAGTCGGCGCCCGCCAACTCTTCATCACAACGGAAGAAGAAGGCGCAGGACGCCCGTGGTCGTCACGAGGCTGCCCGGGTTGTGGGTCTCCTCCAGCACGCCGCTCAGGCGATTCATGATGCTTTCGCTATGGCGCGCTCGCCGGATGAGGAGGTCGGCCAGCCACGGATGGTTGTTGATGCGATTGGCCTGCTCGTAGGCCGCGAAGCGCGGCTTCAGCGCGCCGAGCGCGGATTCGTAGCGAGCGCGCGCTTCGGCATCGTCCAGGCGTTCGTCGCGATGCGCCTCGATCGCTGCTGCGGCGAGCATGCCGGTCTCCAGCGCCTTGCCGATGCCTTCGCCGGTGAAGAGATAGGTGCTGCCCGCCGCCTCGCCCGCCACGAGGAGTCCTGGACGCGACCAGCGCGCGCCGTCGAGCGAGCAGCGCAAGGGCGCGCCCTTGAGTGGTCCAAGTGATGCGCCGCCTGCCATCAGTTCGCGGGCCGGCCCATGGACGCGGGTGAAGGCATCGAAAAGATCGCGCAGGTTGACGTCGTTCTGGCCGATGACGCCGACGCCGATGTTGAAAACACCGCCCGCGCACGGAAAGATCCAGCCGTAACCGCGCCGCAGCGCACGGTGCCACACGACGTCGAGACTGGTCAGGCGATCGATCATGGCGTCGTTCTTCACATAGCCGCGAAGCGCGATGCCGCTCGGCGCGCGTCGCTCGCACACGCCGGCCGCGGTCAACGGCCCGGCTGCCGCGCCGGTCGCCAGCACCGTCCAGCGCGCGCGCACGGCGTGCGGGACGCCGCCTGCCAGCGTGAAGCGCGCACCGGCCACCCGCTCATCGGCATCGAGAAGTGGTGCTTCGAAGCGCGCCGGCGCGAGCCAGCGCGCACCGGACGCGAGCGCGGACTGGCGAAGGATGTCGTCCAGATCGCGGCGCGGCAGCACGGCCAGTCGCGCCGGCACCTCGACCCTTCCGCCGCGCGGGCCGACACAGCCGACGTGCCTCGCGCTCCGGGCGCGCGCCAGCACCTCGTCCAGCACCCCGAGCCTTGCGAGCGCGCGGTGCGCGTCGGGAATCAGCCCGTCGCCACAGACCTTGTCGCGCGGAAACTCATGCTGGTCGGCGAGCACGACATCGAAACCCGCGCGCGCGAGCATCTGCGTACACGCGCTGCCGGACGGCCCGGCGCCGACAACGAGCACGTCGCAGGACGACGTGGCCGCTTCCGCGATGGCCGGCTCAGCCGCCGCTGCCATAGGGCCGGGTGAGGATCTCGAGGAAGTGGCCATCCGGGTCGCTCCAGTAGAAGCCTCGGCCGCCGTCGCCGTGGTTGATCTCGCCGGGCCGGTGTTGACCCGGGTCGGCCCAGTAAGTGATCCCATGCGCGCGAATGCGGCCGAATATCTCGTCGAACTCGCTTTCGCTCACGAGAAAGGCGTAGTGCTGCGAGTCGACCTCGCCGTGGACCTGCATGAAATCCAGCGTGACGCCGTTGTCGATCTCCACGCCGAGGAACGGGCCGTACCGGACCGGTGCGCCGCGCCCGAGCAGTTCCGCCAGCAACTCCGCGGACGCGCGCGGATCGCGGGCCTTGACGATCGTGTGATTCAGCTGGATGGGCATGTTGCTTCTCCCTGCAAGATCGCAAATAGTACGGTTGCCATCCCGTTTGTGGGAAGTGCAGGGGAATGATGAGGTGACCCCATGAGCCGCGCCTGGAAGCTGTCCATCGCGACCGTCTTCGCGGCCGCCCTGCTGGTTGCCGTGCTCTTCTTGCCGGTGGAACTGGGCAGTACCCGGATCGTCTCGGCGGTCGACATCGCGCGCCCGCCGTCGGAGGTCTTCGCCTATGTCACGACACCGGGCCACTGGCCGCAGTGGCATCCCTCGTCCCTCGCCGTCAGCGGCGCCGTGGACCACCCGCTCCAGGTCGGCGAGTCCGTCGTCGAGGACTTCGAGGTCGCCGGTCGCCGCGGACGCGTGACTTGGCGCGTCACCGCCCGCGAACCGGATCGCCTGTGGCGCATCGCCGGGACCATCGAGGGGCGCGAGTCGGGCACCGTCGGCTATTCGCTCGCGCCCGCCGCCACCGCCACCGCCACGGGCACGCACTTCGTCCGCGAGTTCGAGTACCGGACGCCGAATCTGCTGTTTGCCATGCTCAACCGGCTCAGTCTTCGAAGCCGCATCGAGGCCGAGTCTGCCCAGGCCGTCCGGCAGTTGAAGGAGCGCCTGGAATCGGCCGGCGAACCCGTTCAGCGTTCGGGTTAGTTGGGTGGCCTCGGCGCAGGCAGCGCCCCAGAATTCCGCAGGCATCCAGTTCGCCGCCGCTTCAAAACTACTCGGAGGAGACATCATGGTCGGTCCATGCTTGCTCGATCGTCTGATCGGCGCCGAGCCGCCTTCGCTGCGCACGGCGGAGGAGGTGAAAGCCTTCGAATCCACACCCTACGCCGAGCGTGTCGCCGCCCAGAGCACCTACGAGGCACTGCGGATCGGCGCTTCGCACGCGCCTGACGAGTCGGCAGTCCACTTCCTGATGCGGGGCGACCCGGAGGAAACGCCATTCACGGTCACCCGCCGCCAGTTCATCGGCCGCGTCACGCAGGCCGCGAACCTGTTCACCGACCTGGGCGTCGGACCGGGCGATGTGGTGAGCCTGCTGCTGCCGCTGGTGCCGGAAAGCTTCTACGCGCTGTTCGGCGCCCAGGCGGCCGGCATTGCGAACCCGGTGAATGCCTTGCTTTCGTCGGCCCAGATCGCCGAGATCCTGCGGGCAGCGAAGACCAAGGTGCTGGTGGCGCTCGGCCCCGTCGAGGGCTCCGATATCTGGGACAAGGTGCAGGCCATCCGCGGCGAGTTGCCCGATCTCGAGGCCATCGTGGTCGTGCACGGGGATTCGGACGAATCCCGGGCAGTGCACAGCTTCAAGCAACGAATCGATGCCTATCCGTCCGACCGCCTGCTCAGTGGGCGCCGCATCGCCGCCGACGACATTGCGGGCTACTTCCACACCGGCGGCACGACGGGCTCGCCCAAGCTCGTTCGCCACACCCACGGCAACCAGGTCTACCAGGCCTGGGCGCTGAGCCTGATGCTTCCAGTGGGTGCTGGCCGGGCATTGCTCTTCGGACTGCCCTTGTTCCACGTCGGCGGCGCCCTCACGCAGGGGCTGGCCACGCTGTGCGCCGGCGGCACGCTGGTGGTGATATCGCCCGCCGGCTGGCGCGACCCCCAGGCGGTGCGCAATGTGTGGCGCCTGGTGGAGCGCTTTCGGCCGGTCTTGTTCGGCGGGGTTCCGACCGTGCTCGCAGCCGCTCTCAACGTGCCGATGGGTGGCGCCGACGTTTCCAGCATCGAGATCGTCTCGGGCGGCGGTTCCGCCATTCCGGTGGCCGTCGGCAAGGCGTACGGCGATTTGCTGCATCGACCGGTGCTGGAGGTCTACGGGATGACAGAAACCTCCAGCGTTCATTGCATGAGCTATGCCCATCGGCCGCTGCGCCTCGGGTCGGTGGGCCACGCATTGCCCTACAGCCGCGTGCGCGTCGTGAAGCTCGATGCCGAAGGCCGTTGGCAGGGTGACTGTGCGGCCAACGAGATCGGCGTGGTGGCGATGGCGGGACCCGGCGTGTTCAAGGGTTATCTCAGCGACACGCACAACCGTCAGGCCTTCGTCGAACCCGGCTGGGTCAATTCGGGCGATCTCGGCAGGCTGGACGAGGATGGCTATCTCTGGATCACGGGACGCGCCAAGGATCTGATCATCCGGGGCGGCCATAACATCGATCCGCTGGGAATCGAGGAAGTCTTCTTCCAGCACCCGGCGATTGCGCTGGCGGCAGTCGTCGGCCAACCCGATGCGCGTGCCGGGGAGATGCCCGTCGCGTACGTCCAATTGAAACCCGGCGCGGCGCGCGACGAGGCGGCCTTGCTCGAGTTCGTGCGGGAACGCACGCCCGAACGGGCTGCCGTGCCGGTGAACATCTTCTTCGTCGACCCGATGCCGCTGACGGCTGTGGGCAAGATCTTCAAGCCGGCGCTACGGTGGGATGCCGCGCGACGCGTGGTGACGCAGTTGCTGGCCGACCTTCCGCAGGCCGGGGACTTTCAGGTCGAGGCGGGCGCACACGCGGTGCATGGCAGCCTGGTCAAGATCGGCATCCGCGGCGTGCCCGAAGCAGAGCGGGACGCCCTTGCACGGCAGATCGACGAGCGGATCGGGCGGCTCGAAACCCGGCACGAGATCGTCTGGCGGTGAGCATGATTTGACCAGTTGATCACAACTGACTCGCGAACCTCCAACCGCCAAGACCGCGTTCACTCATAGTTTCATCTTCCCCAAGCATCTTTCGGGTAAACGCTAGGCCATCTTTTTTTACCAAGTGGATAATTTAAGCACCTTCACGATGAATGAGGTGCCTGATGACTTCCACCCGCCTGCGCAGCCGATTCTGGTCCGACCTGACCAGCGAAGAGTTTTCCCGCCTCGATCGGTCCCGACTGATCGCTGTGCTGCCCGTGGGCGCCACCGAGCAACATGGTCCGCACCTGCCGATGTCTACGGACACGGCCACCATCGACGGCATGGTGCGGGCGACCATCCCGCACCTGCCGGACGACCTGCCCGTGCTGTTCCTGCCCACGGTCGCCTACGGCAAGAGCAACGAGCATTCGCGTTATCCGGGCACGCTCACCGTGTCAGCCACCACACTGATCTCGCTGTGGAAGGACATCGGCGCCTGCGTGGCCAAGGCGGGCGTGCGCAAGCTGGTGCTCTACAACAGCCACGGCGGCCAGATGGCGGTGATGGACATCGTCGCCCGCGACTTGCGCGAGTCGCACGACATGATGGTCGTGGCGGCCAACTGGTACACGCTGGGCCTGCCTGAAGGGCTCTTCACCGCGCACGAAGGCAAGCACGGCGTGCATGCCGGCGATCTCGAAAGCTCGGTGATGCTGCACCTCACGCCCGACCACGTGCGCCCCGAGCGCTTCCGCAACTTCCGCTCCATGACGGAAGACCTCGCGAAGGAAAACAAGTTTCTGTCGATCACCCCCAGCGGCAAGCTCGGCTGGCAGATGCACGACATCAACCCTGCGGGCGCGGCCGGCGATGCGACGCGCGCCACGGCCGCGAAGGGTGAAGCCGTGCTCGACCACGTCGGACGGCGATTCGTCGAATTGCTGCAGGAGGTCGACCGCTTCCCGCTCGAACGCCTCGCCAACCAGCCGGAATGGGCATGAACTCTTCGCCCGTCTCTTCCGCGCCGCCGCTGGTCAGCCTGCGCAACGTCAGCAAGCGCTTCGCCAACGGCACGCTCGCGCTGCAGGGCATGACGCTCGACTGCGGCGAGCATGACTTCATCAGCTTCCTCGGCCCCTCGGGCTGCGGCAAGAGCACGGCCCTGCGCCTGATTGCCGGGCTCACGCGCATCAGCTCGGGCGAAGTCGCGTGGTCGCGCGCCAACAGCGGCGCATCGACCAGCGATCGCGAACTGGGCTTTGTCTTCCAGGAGCCGACGCTGATGCCCTGGGCGAAGGTGTTCGACAACGTGTGGCTCCCGCTCAAGCTGGCCGGCACCAGCCGCGACGCTGCGGCACCCGTCGTCAGGCAGGCGCTGGAGATGGTCGGTCTTTCGCGCTTTGCCGACGTCTACCCGCGCGAGTTGTCGGGCGGCATGAAGATGCGCGTGTCGATCGCGCGGGCGCTGGTCACGCGGCCGCGCCTGCTGCTGATGGACGAGCCCTTCGCCGCGCTCGACGAGATGACGCGCATCAAGCTCAACAACGACTTGCTCGCGATCTGGCGCGAGCACCGGTTTTCGATCATCTTCGTCACGCACAGCGTCTACGAATCGGTCTACCTGTCGAACCGCATCGTCGTGATGGCACCCCGGCCGGGCCGCGTGATCGACGAAATCCGCATTGACGAGCCCTATCCGCGCGGGGAGGCCTTCCGCACCTCGACCCGCTACAACGCGCACTGCACGGCGGTGTCGCAATCACTGCACGGAGCCCTTCATGGCGTCGACATCGATCACTGACAACCGGGCGCTGTCGGAACTGCAGGACGCGCCCTCGGCCGCCGAGCTCCAGTCACGCGACGACCGCCTGCGGCGCCGCGAAAACCTGCTTCGCATCGCGGTGCCTACCGCCGTCGTGGCCGGTCTGCTGTTGCTGTGGGAAGTGCTGGTGCGCGTCAACCACGTGCCGCACTACATCATCCCCGCGCCCTCGCTCATCTTCACAACGCTGATCGACAACTGGGACACGCTGTCGAGCGCGCTCTGGTTCACCGTCAAGCTCACGCTGCTCGCGCTGGTCTCGGCCATCGTCGGCGGAGTGCTGCTCGCGATTGCCTTCTCGCTCTTCAAGTGGGTGGAGATCGGGCTCTTTCCGATCGCGGTGATCCTGCAGGTGACGCCGATCATCGCGATCGCGCCGCTGATCCTGATCTATGTGTCGAGCACGACGGCTGCCCTGCTGCTGTGCGCTTGGATCGTGGCCTTCTTCCCGATCCTGTCGAACACCGTCATCGGCCTGAAGAGCGCCGACAGCAACCTGCGCGACCTTTTCCACCTCTACAGGGCCTCGCCCTGGCAGATGTTCCGCTACCTGCTGGTGCCGAGCGCGCTGCCGTATTTCATGGCGGGCCTGAAGATCGCCGGCGGGCTGAGCCTGATTGGCGCCGTTGTCGCCGAATTCACTGCCGGCACCGCAGGCCGTGAAACCGGACTGGCCTCGCGCATCCTCGAATCGAGCTTTCGCACCGAGATCCCGATGATGTTCGCGGCGCTGCTGCTGGTGTCGCTGTTGGGCATCGCGATCTTCCTCGTGTTCGCCGCCTTGTCACGCATGGTGCTCGGCCACTGGCACGAAAGCGAAATGCGGAGGGAGAGATGACTTCCGCACTGATGGAACGCCAGGCTCCCGCGCCGGCCATTGACTGGGATGCCGTGCGCGGCGACCTGCACGGCCTCAACGTGATCGTCTCGCCGGGGCAGCGCAAGCAGCTTTCCAAGGACTTCTACTGGTACAGCCCGATCCTCACGCAGCAACTGGCCGGCTGCGTGGCCGATCTGGTCGTCAAGGTGTCGACCGAAGACGACGTTCGCCAGGCCGCCGCCGTCGCAGCGAAGTGGAAGCTGCCGCTCACAGTGCGCGCGGGCGGCACCGGCAACTACGGCCAGTGCGTGCCGCTCGAAGGCGGCCTGGTGCTCGACGTCACGCAGATGTGCCGCGTGCTCGACATCGGCGAAGGCAGCGTGCGTGTGCAGGCCGGTGCGCGCATGCACGACATCGAAATGGCCGTCGCCGAGACCGGCCAGGCGCTGCGCATGTGGCCTTCAACCTGGCACGTCGCCTCGATCGGCGGCTTCATCGCCGGCGGCTTTGGCGGCATCGGCTCGATCCGCCACGGCATCCTGCGAGACCCGGGCAATCTGCTGCGTGCGCGCGTGATGACGGTGGAGCGCGAGCCGCGCATCATCGAACTGTACGGCGACGAGATCCAGCAGGTGCATCACGCCTACGGTACCAACGGCGTCATTACCGAGGTCGAAGTGGCGCTGAGCCCGGCCGTCGAGTGGGTGCACTGCATCGCGCTCTTCGATACCTACAGGCGCGTGATGGATTTCGGCGTCGCGGCGAGCACGCCCGCGCTCGAGCTGTTCCTTCTCTCGGCGGTCGACGCGCGCTTCTCGCCGTACTACGCGACGCTGGGTGCGCACTTTCCGCCGGACCGGCATGCGATGTTCGCCATGGTTGCGCCGTCGTCGATGGCGGCCTTCCGCGATCTCGTCGCCGCGCACGGCGGCACCGTCTCGCTCGAAGGCACGGAGGCCGAACTCCACGCGTCCGGCCTGCCCCCCGCCTACGAATGCGCCTACAACCACACGACGCTGCAGGCGCTCAAGGTCGACCGCACGTGGACCTATCTGCAAGTGGCCTACGCGCAGCCCTTCGACCCGGCGGTGGTGGATCGCCACATCGCGATCTTCGGCGACGACGTGTTGCAGCACCACGAGTTCGCGCGCGCCGGCGGCGAATACGGCACGTTCTCGATCCTGCTGGTGCGCTGGAAGGGCGAGGCGCACCAGTACGAAGTGATCCGAGAGATCGAATCGCAAGGCGGCTGCCAGGTCTTCAACCCGCACGTCGTGACCATCGAGGACGGCGGCATGAAGACGATCGACACGCAGCAGATCGAATTCAAGAAGCGCAGCGATCCGATGGGACTGATGAATCCCGGGAAGACGCGCGGCTGGCGCCCCGACATGGCCATCGATTCATGAGCTCACATTCCCACAGAGACAACCCCCAAGGAACCACGATGCGACCCCAAGTCCCCTTCATCGCCCGCACCCTCCTGGCCACACTGCTCGCCGGCACCGCCTTCGCCGCCATCGCGCAGGACAAGGTCGTGCTCGCCACCAACTGGCGCGCCCAGCCCGGCCACGGCGGCTTCTACCAGGCGCTGGCCGACGGCACCTACAAGAAGTTCGGACTCGACGTCGACATTCAGCAAGGCGGCCCGCAGGTCAACAACCGCCCGATGCTGCCGGCCGGCAAGATCGACTTCCTGATGACCGGCAACATGCTGATGGCCTTCGACAACATCAAGCAGGGGGTGCCAACCGTCGTCGTCGCCGCGTATTTCCAGAAAGACCCGCAGGCCATCATTGCGCACCCGGGCCAGGGCTTCGACAAGTTCGCCGATCTCGCCAAGGCCAAGACGGTGCTGCTCGCGAAGGACGGCCAGATCAGCTACTGGCAGTGGATGAAGAAGGCCTATGGCATGCGCGACGAGCAAGTGCGGCCCTACAACTACAGCCTCTCGCAGTTCCTGGCGGACAAGCAGGCGGTGCAACAGGCCTATGCGACGTCGGAGCCTCTCGCGGTCGAGAAGCAGGCCGGCTTCAAGCCCGTGGTTCTGTCGCTGGCCGATGCAGGCTGGTCGACCTACGGCATGGTGATCGAGACGCGCCAGGACCTGGTCAAGACCAAGCCCGACGTCGTGCGCCGCTTCGTGGAGGCCACCAACATCGGCTACTACAACTACCTCTACGGCGACCGCAAGGCGGCCGACGCGATGATCCAGAAGATCAACCCGGACATCAGCGACGAGTTCATCGAGAAGTCGATCCCGATCCTGCGCGCGCACATCGACGTGGGCGACGCGACAACGAAGGGCATCGGCGCGATCACCGACGAGCGCATGAAGGACTTCTACGACAAGGCGGTCTCGGCCGGCCTCTACAAGCCCACGGACTTCAACTACCGCGACGCCTACACCACGCAGTTCGTCGACAAGGGAACCGGCCTGGACGTGCGCAAGGCGCTCGCCAAGTAGCAAGGCGACAAGAAGATGGTCGAGCGCACTCTCACCGTGCGGGTCGCGCGGGTCGCGCGCCAGACGCCGGAGATTCTCTCCTTCGAGCTCGCGCATCCCGCGGGTCGTGCGCTGCCCGGCTACGAGGCCGGTGCGCACATCGACGTGCACATGCCCGGCGGCTTCACACGCCAGTATTCGCTGGCCCGGGACAGCGGCGCGGGCGAAGGCGCATCCTCGTACCTGATCTGCGTCAAGCGCGAGAACGAGAGCCGCGGCGGCTCGGCCTCCATGCATGCGCGGGTGCGCGAAGGCGATCTGCTGCCGATCAGCGCACCGCGAAACACCTTTCCGATCCGGGCCGGGGCCAGGCGCCACATCCTGCTGGCCGGCGGCATCGGCATGACGCCGCTGCTGGCGATGGCGCAGACGCTCGCGCGAACCGGGGCGGAATTCCAGTTGTGCCTGTTCGTGCGCGGCGAACAGCATCTGGCGTTGGCCGACGCGCTGCGCGATCCGCTCCTTGCACCGCATCTGCGTCTTCACTTCGACGACGGCGGCGACGCCTCGCGAAAGATCAACCTCCGGCAATTGCTGGCCGTGCGCAAGCCCGGCACGCATCTGTACGTGTGCGGTCCCGGCGGCTTCATGCGGGCCGTGCGCAACGCCGCCGCCCATTGGCCCGACGATGCCGTGCATGCCGAGTACTTCGCTGCGCCCACGGACGCAGCCGGCGGCACCGGAAAGCCTTTCATGCTGCGGCTTGCCCGGCGCGGCATCACCGTGCCCGTTGCCGGAGACCAGACCGCCGTCGACGCGCTGCACGAAGTCGGCATCGACATTCCGGTGTCGTGCGAACAGGGCCTGTGCGGCACCTGCGTGGTGGAGGGCACCGGCAAGGACGCCGAACACCGCGATTTCTGCCTCACTCGCAGCGAACGCGACCACAAGGTGGCGCTGTGTTGTTCGCGCGCCAAAGGCGAGGAATTGGTGCTCGACTTGTGAGCCTTCCCACGGGGGAGTCTGGCACCATGTACATCCGATGACGACTGCACAGAACAACGCTGTCGAAGAAGGCCCCGAAGCACCGGCGACGCGCGGCCGCGCGCGCAAGTACACGCAGGTGTTGGCCGTGATCTATCAGTCAGCGGTGGAAGTGTTCGCTGCGGATGGCCTCGCCGGCGCTTCGACACAAGCCATTGCCGACAAGGCAGGCCTGTCGAAGGCGCAGTTGCACTACTACATCGAGAGCAAGGAATCCCTGTACCGGCAGGTGCTGCAGGACATCATCAACGACTGGATCGGTGTCTTCGGCTTCAGCGACGAAGCCTTCGGACCGCGCAAGGTGCTGAGCGACCTGATCCAGCGCAAGATGGTGTTCTCGTTCGAGCATCCCCTGCGTTCCCGGATCTTCACCGCCGAGATGATGCGTGGCGCCCCGGTGCTCAAGTCGATGATGGGCACGAGCAAGCAGCGAACGGACCAGGCGGCGGCAGTCATCCAGAACTGGATCAATCAAGGATTGATGGACCCGGTCGATCCGATGCTGTTTCTCTTCCACCTGTGGGCGGTGACGCAGTTCTATGCGGACCACGCCACGCAGGTGGCGTTCTTTCGGAATATCACCGAGACTGACGAGAAGGATCGCCGGTACCTCATCGACGAGGTGACGGAGTTTCTCCTGAAGGGCGCCGGCGTTCGCTAGAACGCCGGAAGGCTCTCACGTCGAGACTGTTCTTACGACACCCCGAGACCAGTCTTCTAGACGCCGCGGTCTCGCATTCCTAAAGTCCTCACTCGAAGGCGCTGCCTCGGATTTGCTCGCGTCAAAAAGGGCGCGGACAACCTGGGCTTGAGGTCCTGGGCACGGTGACTCTAGGAAAGAAAAGTGGATGAAAGATAGGCGGGGAGATCGAACTGCGGTGAGGTCCAGGATCGACAAGATTGCGCTGATACCGGTGACACCTCCGCACGAATTTCGCATCGAAGATCGGACCTTGGCGGCACCATTTCTTCCGATTTCGGGGTCCGAGGTATTGGACCGCCACGGCAAGGGCGGCTGCTTCCATCAGAACCTGGAATCCGTACGCACGCTGCTGGGTTCGAGATTCACTTCCGCACTCCACGACGAGCTGACGAAAGCCGACTTGACAATCTCGAAGGTTGACGTCCCTTGCGGGTCGAGTGCCGGAAAGATTGACTACAAGACCTTGCCCACTCGCGATGCTGTGTTGCACGTGGTCTTCGCCGACGTTGGCATGTGTTCTTCTCACTGGTCGGACGAATACGAACCGCGCATCAATGTAGCGGCCTGCCTCATGGCACACCCTCACGCGCTTGACTGGCTGTTCCGCGACCATTTCTACTACGGCGCAGATGCCAGTGGCAACACGGCCTGGAGCATCCCCGCCGATCCGAAGTTCAAGTATGACAATTTTGGAGCCATGGTCGACAGAGCCGACGAGGTCGGTGAAGCCTGTGAAGTCGCCCTCGACTTGCTCGCGCAACGCATCGCAAATCAATTGCGTGCAAGTCTATGAAACTCGTCGCGCGCGTGCTGAATGTGTTCCGGCCACATTCGGAAGAAAAAAAAACGATCCGTACCATTGCGCGTGAGCAGCGTTCTCGCGCCCTCACCGACATCCGGGAATTTCTGCTTCTTCATACCTTGGAGTCCTTGCGCACGCGACTGGCGGAAGCAGGCGTGGCGATGGACGTGAAACTCCCACAGCATCCAGTACCCGTGCTTCTTGATCACGTGGGCCTGCACGAGGTCTTCTCGCAGATCGGGGATCTGGCCTGTCGCGTCATGCCCGCGGGTGGCACACTGAAGTTGCTGGCGCGCGTGGATGGCGCGCACGCGGTCGTCAATTTCATGGACAACGGATCGGCTAAGGAGCCCCAACTCGGACGATGCTTCACAGCTGCATTTTCCAGCGACCTGCCGCGGAGCCATCACGACCACTTGGATTCGATCGCACGCGTAGCGCTCTGCGAGCGGATCGTTAGCGATCACCGCGGGCGCATCTACGCAGCACCGTCACCGTTGGGCAGTCTCGGCATTACGCTTCGGCTGCCGCTCTGCTAGCGCCAACGACCGATTTCAGCGCGTCGGCAAGTACATCGTCGCTTCCACCTCGACCAACACTTCATCCCCCGGCAGGAATCGCGACACTTCCACCACCGTGCTGACCGGCGGCTCACCCGGGTAGAACAACCCCCGCACGCGGTTGTACGGCGCGTAGTTCGGCAGATGCGTGAAGTACTGCACCAGCTTGACCACGTCGTCCATCGTGCCGCCATGCTCTGCGGCGATCTGGCGAATGCGTTCGAGCACGAACCAGCTTTGCGCGACGATCGGCGCCTCGAAGATGTCGACCGACATCTGCCCCGTGGCGTAGCCCAGCGTGCGCAGTGCCGTGCGTGCCGCTTCGGGAATGTCTTCGTAGCTTGCGACCGCGCGGCGTGTCGTGGGGTCGACCGCGACCACGCCGCTCATGAAGACGAAGTCTCCCACCCGCTTGGCGGCGGCGTAGTTGGCCATCGGTTTGCCCATGCTCATTCGGTGCTCTCCAGAATGCGGCCCGCACGGATGACGGTGCGTTGCCGTCCACGCGGGTCCAGAAGTTCGTACTCGTCCGTCGCGGCCAACAAGACCAGGTCGGCGGGGCAGCCCGGCGCGATGCGACCATCCCACGCAAGCCGGAGCGCTTTCGCAGGGCTCACGGTGATGGCGTCGAGCCAGTCGGTCGCAGGCGAGAGGTGCGCCATTTGCACGCCGAGGCCGAAGGTCTCGATCAGGTCATAACCGCCATAAGGATAGAAGGCGTCCTGCACGTTGTCGGTGGCCAGGCTGGCGCGAATGCCATGGGCCGCAGCCTCGCGAACGCGCGTGATGCCGCGCTGCAGGGGCGTGCGGTCCCAGGCGCCTTGCAGGTAGAGATTCGTCGTCGGCAGGGACACGAGATGAATGCCCGCCTGCGCGCAAAGGGCCAGCGTGTCGCTGGCGGACACATCATCCTGCACCGACAGCGAACACGCGTGGCCGCACGTGACGCGCCCCTGCATGCCGCGCGCAATGGCGATCTGCGCGATGGTGCGCAAGCCGGTCGCGTCTTTGTCCAATCCCTCGTCGACATGGAAGTCGAGCGCGAGCCCAAGCTCCTGTGCAAGGTCGAACACGCGCCCCAGCTTGTGCACGATGCCATCGTTCCGATAGACGAAGGCACCCATCACGCCGCCCCCGCGCTTCACCGTTCGCGCGATGCGTTCGCCGGCCTCCAGGTCGGCGAACAGGTCAAGCGGCGTGAGCGAGACAAACTGGAGTTCGATGCGGTCGCGCCACGCGTCGCGCAGGCGCGCGAAGACCGCGAGGGACGTCGGCGCATCGGCCTCGCTCCAGTCCAGATGGGTGCGAAGACCGCGCGTGCCACTTCGCCAAGCCTCATCCAACGCACGCTGCATGCGTGCGTGAAGCCCCTCCGCCGTCCAGCTTGCACGGTGCGCGGCCATGCGTCCGATGGCCGCGAAGAGATTGCCCTCTGCCGCGCCGACTTCCCGGACGGTGTAGTTCTTGTCGATGTGGGCATGCGCGTCGACCAGTCCGCTGAGCAGCGTGCCGCGCGCGGGCTGTTGCGACGGCACAATGGACGCAACCCGTTCCCCCGCCAGCACGACATCGAACACTTCGGCAGCGCCCGCGTCGAAAGCCCGCAGTCGCGGAGGGATCCGTACGGCTTCGAGCTTCATGCGCGCGGCAGGGCGCGCAACCACGCGAGCCCGGCGGTCGTCCCGTTCGCCACGGCGCCGCGCTGTGGCCGGTATTCGCAGCCGACCCAGCCCTTCCAGCCGCATTGCGCTGAGACCTCATCGATCACGTCGAAAAGATAGCCGTGGTTCAGTTCCCCGATATCGGGTTCATGCCGCTCGGGCACACCGGCGATCTGGAAGTGCCCGACACGGCCGGTCGGCAGGTATTTGCGGATCTTCATCGCCACGTCACCCTCGACGATCTGGCAGTGATAGAGGTCCATCTGCACCTGCACGTTCAGCGCGCCGACGGCATCGATGATCTCGTGCGCGTGGTCCTGCCGGTTCAGGAAGAAGTGCGGGATGTCGCGCGTGTTGATGGGCTCGATCAGCAGATCCCGCCCGGCCTTCGCCGCCTCGACCGCGGCCCAGCGCAGGTTGTCGATGTAGAGGGGCTGCACCGTCTCGCGCTCCACGCCGTCCTGCACGAGGCCCGCCATCACGTGGATGCGCGGGCAGTTGAGCGCGACGGCATAGTCGATTGCCTTCAGGATGCCTTCCCGAAACTCGGCCTCGCGCCCGGGCAGGCAGGCCAGTCCGCGATCGCCGCCATCCCAGTCGCCGGGCGGTCCGTTGAACAGCACCTGCTCCAGGCCGTTGGCCGACAGGCGCGCCACGAGTTCGTGCTGCTTGTAGGCATAGGGGAAAAGGTATTCGACGGCGCGGAAGCCGTCCTTGGCGGCGGCTTCGAAGCGGTCGAGAAAGTCAAGCTCCGGATAGAGCATTGAAAGATTGGCGGCAAATCGAGGCATCAACGGCTCCAATGGTCCGGGGGTGAGCATACCTACCAGCGGGCGCCGAAATTCCGGCGCAGCTCGTTGATCTGGGTTTCATTCAGCGGCGGGGGCGCGGGCCGCGTCGACTGACGGCTAAGGAACCAGAGTCTTGCGGTTTCTTCCAGTTCCTCGAGCGTGGCCATCGCCGCGGCCGGTGAAGCGTGCCAGACGTTGGGGCCAAGACGCTCGAGCACCACGGCGCGTATCGGCGTGCCCTGCGTGCCGTATTGCTCGATGATCTGCGCCACCAGCGCCGCGGCGTCGGGCGCGCCGGGCCGGTGGTAGGGAATCACCGGCACATGGCCCACTTTCATGACGAAATAGGGCGTGAGTGCGGGCAGAAGCTCGGCGCCCGGCGCGTTCAGCGTGAGCGCCACGCAATGCGTGCTGTGCGTGTGGATCACGCAGCGCGTGTCAGGGTCGAAATGCCGGGCCGAACCATAGATGCGCGCATGCAGGGCCATGGTCTTGCTCGCCAGATCGCCATGCGTCTGGCGCAAGTTGGCATCCAGCCGCGCGAGGCGCGACGGATCGAGATGGCCCAGGCAGGCGTCAGTCGGTGTGATCAGGAATCCGTCGTCCAGCCGCACACTGATGTTGCCGGCTGTGGCGTGGACATAGCCTCGCTCGAAGAGGCTGCGGCCGATGCGGCAGATTTCCTCGCGGACCTGGGCTTCATTCATCCAAGGAATGTAAAGGCTTTGGTGAAGAAATCGTCGGTGCCGAAGTTGCCGGACTTGAGCGCAATATGCAGGCCTGCTCCGCCTGCCGCGTCGCTGTGCGCGTGGCACCACGGCACGCCGGGATCGATCTGCGCACCGATCTGCAATTGCGCAATGCCCAGTGCCTGCACACAGGCGCCGGAGGTCTCGCCGCCCGCAACCACGAGTTGCCGCACGCCGCGCTCCACCAGGCCCCGCGCGATGGCGGCGATGACACGTTCCACCATGGCGCCTGCCTCCTCGACGCCAAGCCGGCCTTGCACCGATTTCACGGCGCCGGGATCGGCAGTGGAATAGACCAACACCGGACCCTGTTCGAGCAGCGGGGCCGCCCATTCCAGTGCCTGCGCCGCAACGTCGGCACCGGCCGCGATCTGAAGCGGATCGATCGCCAACGCCGGACGCCCTGACGCGATGAAATCCGCGACCTGCCGGTTGGTCGCGAGCGAACAGCTGCCCGACACCACCGCCCGCATCCCACGCGCCGACGGCAGCGCGCCCGCCGTCGACGATGGCGCGATGCCGAAGTTGGCCGGCAGTCCGATCGCCACGCCCGAACCGGCGGTGACCAGCGGCATGTCGGAAAGGGCAGGGCCAAGGCGCATCAGGTCGTCGTTGGAAACTGCATCGACGATGGCGACGCCCACGCCTTCCGCGCGCAATTGCGCAATGCGCTCGCGAATCGACGCCGCGCCGCGAGCCACCGTGGCGTAGTCGATCAGCCCCACCTTGCGCCGTGTCTGCGCCTGCAGCACGCGCACGAGGTTGGCATCGGTCATCGGCGTCAGCGGATGGTTCTGCATTCCGCTCTCATTGAGCAGCACGTCGCCCGCGAACAGGTAGCCCTTGAACACGGTGCGCTTGTTGTCGGGAAAGGCGGGCGTCGCGATGGTGAAGTCGCAGCCCAACGCATCCATCAGCGCTTCGGTCACCGGCCCGATGTTGCCCTCCGCCGTACTGTCGAACGTGGAGCAGTACTTGGAGTAGATCTGCCGTGCGCCTTGCGCGCGAAGCCAGCGCAGCGCGTCCAGGGACTGCGCGACGGCGTCGGCCGGCGCGATGGTGCGGGACTTGAGTGCCACCACCACGGCATCGACATCGGCGGCCAACGGCGATGCCGGCACGCCGATGGTCTGAACCACGCGCATGCCCGCACGCACGAGGTTGTTCGCGAGATCGGTCGCGCCCGTGAAATCGTCGGCGATGCAGCCGAGCAGGATGCTCATGGTTTGGATGATGTCTTCGAATTCGCGGGGAGTTCGATCCCCGGGAAGATCTTGATCACGGCGCTGTCGTCTTCCTTCGCATGGCCGGCAGTGGAAGCCTGCATGAACATCTGGTGCGCGGTGGAGGCGAGCGGGAGCGGAAACTTGCTCGCGCGCGCCGTATCGAGTACCAGGCCCAGGTCCTTCACGAAGATGTCGACCGCCGACAGCGGCGTGTAGTCGCCGGCCAGCACGTGGGCCATGCGGTTCTCGAACATCCAGCTGTTGCCCGCGCTGTGCGTGATGACTTCGTAGAGCGCTTCGGGCGCCACGCCCTCACGCAGGCCGAGCGCCATGGCTTCAGCCGCCGCGGCGATGTGCACGCCGGCAAGCAGCTGATTGATGATCTTCACCTTGCTGCCCGCGCCGGCGCGATCACCCAGGCGATAGACCTTGCCGGCCATCGCGTCGAGCACCGCGTCGGCCTGCGCGTAGGCTTCGGGTCGCGCCGAACTCATCACGGTCATCTGTCCGCTCGCGGCCTTGGCCGCACCACCGGAGATCGGCGCGTCGACGTAGTGAATGCCCATCGCACCGAGCCGCGCCTCGAGCGCCATCGACCAGTTCGGGTCGACCGTCGAGCACATCACGAACACGCTGCCCGGTTTCATCGCTGCGGCGGCGCCGTGCTCGCCGAAGAGCACGGCTTCTGTCTGCAAGGCGTTGACCACGACCGAGATGACAACGTTGGATGCGGCAGCGACCTGTGCGGGCGTGCCCCAGGCCACTCCGCCCGCTTCCGCAAAGCGCAACGCCGCACCGGGCCGCATGTCGCACACATGCATTTCATAGCCCTTGGCCCGCAGCGTGGCCGCGATGCCCGCGCCCATGGCGCCGAGGCCGACGAGTCCTGCTTTCTTCATGGAAATTCCCGAGGCGTCGAACGATGGCCGGCGCTCCAGCGAGCGCGGCGCGAAGACGCGATCTTAGGAATCCACAGCTGCGCTTCACAACGGGACTAACCCCGCTTGGCTTTTTCAGCGCGATGCCAGCGAATACCGCGCGGCGCGCACGATGCTTTGCGCATCGACGCCGAAGAAGCGGCGCAACGCTGCGCGCGTGTCGCTGCGGCCGAAGCCATCGGTGCCGAGCGTGATGTAGCGCCGCCCTTCAGGGAGGAAGGCGCGGATGCTTTCGGGCACTGCACGGACGTAGTCGGTCGCGGCGATGACGGGGCCGCTCCCGCCGGCAAGCTGCTTCGCGATGAAAGCCGTGCCCGGGTCGGCTTCGCCCGACAGTGCGCGCTCTTCGCAGGCGCGGCCGTCGCGCGCAAGTTCACTCCAGCTCGTGATGCTGAAGACATCCACCGCGATGCCTTCGCCGGCCAGGAGTTCGGCAGCCTTGATGACTTCCGTGAGGATGGCGCCGGAGCCGAGCAGGGTGACCGCCTGCGCGCCCTTCCCGCCCTTTCCGCCCTTCCAGGCGCTGAAGCGATAGCAACCGCGCAGCACATCGCTCTCGACGCCCGCCGGAAGATCGGGCTGCGCGTAGTTCTCGTTCATCAGCGTGACGTAATAGAACGCGTCCTTCTGCTCGACCATCATCTCCCGGATGCCTGCGTCGACGATGACGGCCATCTCGCCGGCAAAGGCGGGGTCGTAGGCCTTGCAGTTCGGAATGGTCGCGGCGATCAGATGGCTCGATCCATCCTGGTGCTGCAATCCTTCGCCACCCAATGTGGTGCGCCCCGATGTGGCGCCCAGCAGGAAGCCGCGCGGACGCTGGTCGGCCGCTGCCCAGATCTGGTCGCCCACGCGCTGGAAGCCGAACATCGAGTAGTAGATGTAGAAGGGCAGCATCGCCAGCCCGTGCACGCTGTAGCTGGTCGCCGCGGCCGTCCAGCTCGCGATGGCGCCGGCCTCGCTGATGCCCTCTTCGAGAATCTGGCCATCGGTGGCCTCGCGGTAGGAAAGCACCGAGCCAATGTCTTCCGGCGCGTAGCGTTGGCCCACGCTCGAATAAATGCCCACCTGCTTGAAGAGATTCGCCATGCCGAAGGTGCGTGCCTCGTCGGCGACGATCGGCACCACGCGCGGACCGAGCGCCTTGTCCTTCATGAGGTTGCCCAGCATGCGCACGAAGGCCATGGTGGTGCTCATCTCCTTGCCGGACGCGGCGACGGCGAATTGCGCATAGGCCGCGATATCGGGCTTGGGCACGGCATCGCACGCGGTCTCCCGGCGCGGCATGCTGCCGCCGAGCGCGGCGCGACGGCCGAGCAGGTAGTGCATCTCGGGGCTGTCTTCAGCCGGCTTGTAGAAAGCAGCGGTGGTCGCCTGCTCGTCCGTGAGCGGCAGGTTGAAGCGGTTGCGAAACTCGATGAGGTCGGTGTCGTCCAGCTTCTTCTGCGAGTGCGTGGTCATCTTGCCCTGGCCGGCGGTGCCCATGCCGTAGCCTTTCTTGGTGTGGGCAAGGATCACGGTGGGCTGGCCGGAGTGCACCGCGGCGGCCGCATAGGCGGCGTGGATCTTCACGAGGTCATGGCCGCCGCGCTTCAGGCGATCGATCTGCTCGTCGGTCATGCCTTGCGCGAGACGCGCGAGTTCCTCGTCCTGGCCGAAGAAGGTGTCGCGGTTGTAGCGGCCATCCTTGGCGGCAAATGTCTGCATCTGGCCGTCGACGGTGTTGGCAAAGGCGCGCACCAGCGCGCCGTTGACGTCTCGCGCGAAGAGGCCGTCCCAATCGCTGCCCCAGACGAGCTTGATCACGTTCCAGCCGGCGCCGGCGAAGAGCTTTTCGAGCTCGTCGATGATGCGGCCGTTGCCGCGTACCGGCCCATCGAGCCGCTGCAGATTGCAGTTGACGACCCACACAAGGTTGTCGAGCTTCTCGCGCGCCGCGAGCGTCAGCGCGCTCATGGATTCGGGCTCGTCCATCTCGCCGTCGCCGAACACGCCCCACACCTTGCGGCCCTCGCAGTCAAGCAGATTGCGGTGCGTGAGGTAGCGCATGAACCGCGCGTGGTAGATCGAGCTGATGGGGCCGATGCCCATCGAGCCGGTCGGGAACTGCCAGAAGTCCGGCATCAGGTACGGGTGCGGGTAGCTGCTCAGGCCACGCGCGCCCTTGCCGTCGACGAAGGCCGGCGCCGTCAGTTCCTGGCGGTAGTGCATCAGGTCCTCTTCGCCGAGGCGGCCTTCGAGGTAAGCGCGGGCATACACGCCGGGCGCGCTGTGCGGCTGGAAGAACACGAGGTCGCCGCGATGCGATGGCGTGCGGGCGTGGAAGAAGTGGTTGAACCCCGTTTCGAACAGGTCCGCCGCGCTGGCGTAACTCGCGATATGGCCGCCGAGTTCGCCATAGGCCTGATTGGCGCGCACCACCATCGCGAGCGCATTCCAGCGCATCAGCGAAGCAAGCCGCTCTTCGATCGCGAGATCGCCAGGAAAGGCGGGCTGCGCCTCGACAGCGATGGTGTTGACATACGGCGTGGACAACTCCGGCTGCCATCCGATGCGCTGGGCACGGGCCATGCGCGCGAGTTCGTCGAGCATCCAGCGCGCCCGCTCGGGGCCATGCGTCTCCGCCAGCGCGACGAAGGCTTCGCGCCATTCGGCGGTTTCGACGGGGTCTGGGTCATGCAAGGACATGTCGAGCAGCGCGCGCAACTGGTCAGGAGAGATCGGGGCGTTCATGAGCCGCACTTTAGGCAGCGATTGTCGACATGAGATGCCGTTTCTACAACGTTGCTCGCAATCTCGCAGCATAAAATGCCGCGCTTCATTCCGATTGAAGCATTTCATGCAACTCGACGCGATCGACCTTCGCATCCTGGACGAGCTCCAGCGCGACGGCGCGCTTTCCAACGTGGAACTCGCGCGCCGCGTGCATCTTTCGCCGTCGCCCTGCCTCGCGCGCGTGAAGGCGCTCGAGATGGCCGGCGTCATTCGGCGCTACGTGGCGCTGGTCAACGCGAGCGCGCTCGGGCTCGGTCTCAACGTGTTCATCTCGATCAGCCTGAAGACGCAAAGCAAGCAATCGCTGGCCGACTTCGAGCAGCGCATCGCGGAGCACGACGAGGTCATGGAGTGCTACCTGATGACAGGCGACAGCGACTACCTGATCCGCGTCGCGGTGGCCGACATCGCGGCGCTGGAGAAATTCATCCTCGAACAGCTCACGCCGATCAGCGGCATCGAAAAGATTCGCTCCAGCTTTGCACTCAAGCAAGTGAGATACAAGACGGCGTTGCCGCTGCCCTAGACGCACGCGAGCGCCGAACTCTCGACCACGCGCGGTGCACGCGCCCAACGAGTGGAGCGGCGGGCAGGGCAGGCTCGATGCAGCCTCTTGACGGACTGTCGAGCGGCGCTTCGAGCGTCGAGTCTGGGCGAGAAAAATAAAACCCGGAAAAAGCTTGAATGAAGAGTTCCGGATGACCCGGAATCAGCAAGGACCGCTCGTGCACCTTCCATTCTTCGATCAGCATGTATCCAAGTGCCTCGATCTCACTGACGAAACTCTTGCGGCTGAAAACCTGTACGGGCGCGTAGCAGCCGTGGCCGATGTTCTGGGCCGTCACGAAGGCGCTTCCATCAAAGATTGGAAGCTTGTTGATGAGGATATGAGGGGGTCGCGCCCCTGACATTTGAAGCAAGCGATCGATTCGACCTTCGTCGATGTATTGAAGGGCGCCAGCGGAAAGCCAGATGCTGGCGTACCTTCCGGCCTCCTTGAGATCGACCGTGAAGCGAAGCGCGATGGCTTCGTGGAGGGCGGCAAACTCCCTGCCGACGGCCACCATCGCCGGCACCTCCACCACCTGCCAAATCAAGTCGTCCGGCATCTGGAGGTAGCGCCTGTACGCGTAGTAGTGCACGCCAAAGGAGCCGCCGATGTCCAGCACCGTCGAGGCGCCACCCCGGAAGGCCTGCTGCAGCCACCACATCATGGGGTAGTCGTAGGCAAACACGTGTCGGGTGTGCTCGTCGTAGCCTTGGGCCAAGGCCGGATGATCAAATTCCAGACTGTGCGGCAGCCAGGCACGCGCGGCGTCGAAACTTTCGAACACGCCAAAGTAGTCACAAAACCCTTCAGGCGTGAAGAACTGCTTGCGCTTCAATCGGACCCGTGCCGGGCGAATCGGGACATCCAGCAGCTGACGCAACTGCCTCGCCAAATTGAGCATCATCATCGCGTCCTGTCCCCCTACCGGAATCCACTAGCAAGCCGCGAAAGCCCTGTCACAAAAAGAACACCAAAGAATTAATCAATAGCGGATTTTCGGTCGACTGCAACCGGTATATCCGCACGGAATCGCAGGGAAACAGAAGTTTCATATTGCATCGATATGGTCAGGCTCCCGTCAGCAAAACCATACGATGAAACATCTCTCCGCACCCCCCGCGCCGGTCGATTCCATTGACCCCGACGACCTCGACAACAACCCGAGTTCGAATGCCAGCCTTCACGAGGTCATTGCCACGCGCATGCACCGCCGCCACTTGCTGCGCGGCGGCGTTGGCGCGCTGACTGCGGCCACCCTGGGCCCGCTGGCGTTGAGCGCCTGCGGCGGAGGCAGCAACGGCGCTGTCTTCCCGCCCGCGCCCGCGCCCTCGCCTTCCCCGGCACCGGCGCCGGCACCCGCACCAGCCCCCGCGGCCGAGCCCAAGCTCGGCTTCTCGGCAGTGGGCAAGGACCTCGCGGATCGCATCACCGTGCCCGCCGGCTACACCGCCACCGTGCTCTACGCGACCGGCGATTCGATCGACCCTGCCGTCTCCGACTACAAGAACGACGGCAGCGACGACACCTTCAACCGCCGCAGCGGTGACCAACACGATGGCATGCACTACTTCGGTCTCGGCGCCGACGGCAAGCCGTCCCTCACCGCCAACGACCGCGCACTGATGGCGATCAACCACGAGGCCATCAACGGCACCGTGGTCTTCATGCATCCGAGCGGGCAGACCAACGCCGGCTCGAGCGCCGGCCCGCGCCCGGAAGCGGAGGCGCTCAAGGAAGTGGAAGCGCACGGCGCCTCCGTGGTGGAGATCGCGCGGTCGAACGGCAAGTTCGCGGTGGTCAAGGGTTCGACCTTCAACCGCCGCATCACGCCGCGCACGCCGATGGCGTTCGGCGGCCCGGCGAGCGGTTCGGCCCTGCTGAAAACCACATACTCACCCGCCGGCACGGACACCCGCGGCATGATCGGCAACTGCGCATCCGGCTATACGCCGTGGGGCACCTACCTGACCTGCGAGGAGAACTTCGCCGGCTTCTTCCGGCGCAGTGCGACGGACGACACCAAGCGCAGCGCCAAGGAACTGGCCGCCTTCAAGCGCATCGGCCTTGCACAAGGCGCAGGCGGCGGCCAGCGCTGGGCCACCGTCGTGCCAGCCGACGGCACGAACACCGAGTACGCGCGCTGGGACGCGAGCAGCCTCGGCGCCTCCACCGACGGCACAGATGATTTCCGCAACACGGCCAACACCTTCGGCTGGGTGGTCGAGATCGACCCCTACGATCCGAGCTCGAAGCCGGTCAAGCACACGGCGCTCGGACGCTTCGCGCACGAAGGCGCATGGCCCAGCAACCCGGTCGTCGGCAAGCCGCTGGCCTTCTACATGGGCGACGACTCACGCAGCGAGTACGTCTACAAGTACGTGTCCAATGCCGTGTGGAGCGCGGCCGACGCAAACCCGGTCGACCGCCTCGCCACGGGCAGCAAGTACCTCGACGACGGCACACTCTATGCGGCGAAGTTCAATGCGGACGGCACGGGCACCTGGCTCAAGCTGGACCTGAGCAACACGGCCATTTCCGGCAACGCTGCGTACGCCTTCGCCGACCTCGCCGACGTGCTGGTCAACGCGCGCCTCGCCGCCGACGCTGCTGGCGCCACCAAGTGCGACCGCCCCGAATGGACCGCCGTGAACCCGAAGAACGGCGAGATCTACATCACCATGACCGAGAACCCGGACCGCGGCGCGGTCGGCACGACGAGCAGCAACAACGTGCCCAACCCCGACGTGGATCCGGCCTTCCCGCGCTACTGGCTCGACAACAAGGGCGTCTCCACACAGAACGCCACGGCCTCGACCTCGAAGGGCAACGTCAACGGCCAGGTCATGCGCATCCGCGAAACCGGCAGCGACGCATCGGCCACCACCTTCGACTGGGACATCTTCCTGTTCGGCAGCCAGGCGAAGGCCGATGCCGGCCTCGACGACGTCAACTACCAGAAGAACGTGAACCTGTCCGGGCTGTCGGAATTCAACGACCTGTCCAAGCCCGACGGCTGCTGGTTCTCGCGCGCGAGCGGCATCCTCTGGATCGAGACCGACGACAACGCCTACACCGACGTCACCAACTGCATGCTGCTGGCGGCGATCCCTGGCGAATACGGCGACGGCGGCAAGATCGATGTCGTCAACCAAGCCAATGGCAAGCCCGGGGCCGCGGGCACAGGCCCCGTGACCGTAGGCACCTATGCCGGCAAGAAGATGAACGACACCATCTTCAAGCGCTTCCTCACCGCACCACTCGGCGCCGAAGTCACCGGCCTGGCCGAATCACCCGACGGCAAGACGCTCTTCATCAACATCCAGCACCCGGGCGAGAACACAGCCGCCGCGAACATCGCGGACCCAGGCAAGTACGAAAGCCACTGGCCAGGCAACGGCGCAGGCGTTGCAGCCTACGGCCCCGGCGGCGCAACAGCACGCCCCCGTTCGGCGACAGTGATGATTACCAAGGACGACGGCGGCGTCATCGGCCTCTGAAGGCACACCCCCAGGTTGGCTCACTTCGTGTAGCCGCCCACCCCCTTGCAGGGGGCGCCGCCAGCGGCCCGGCAAAGCCGGTTCCGCGGCGGCTCCCGAAGGGGTGCGCTGCGCGCAGCCCTGGCGACCAGCCCTACTTCGGCCAGAGCGCCCACAGGCGAAGAGGTTGATTCATTTTTGCGGCGATACGGCCGGCCTCCGCGCCTGTGCCGGCGAAATAGTCGGCCCTCACCGCACCCACGATCGCACTGCCCGTGTCCTGCGCGACCACCAGCTTGGCCAGCGGTATCGCGGGGCCCGGCGAAGCGAGCCAGACCGGCGTTCCGTACGGAATGCTGTCGCGGTCGACCGCGATCGAACGGCCCGCCGTGAGGGGTACGCCCTGCGCGCCCACCGGGCCGGACGAGGCATCAACCTCGGACATGGGCTCCTCGCGAAAGAAGACGTAGCGCGGATTGCTCCACAACAGTTGCGACAGGCGCTGCGGGTTCTGCGTGACCCAGAGCTTGACGTCGTCTGGCCAAAGGCTGACCTTCGGCACACCCTGGCTGATCAGCCATTGCTGCACGCTCCGATAAGGCTGCTCGTTGGTGGCCGCGAAGGCGACACGGATCACGTGCTGCGAGCCGTCGGCCTCGGTCATGCGCAATCGCCCCGAACCCTGGATGTGCAACATGAGCACGTCGATCGGATCGGCGAGCCATGCGATCTCGCGGCCCCGCAGCGCCGCCTGCGCCTGTGGCAGCGTATCGATTTCCTGCCGCGTGTACCACGGTCGCTTCGGCACAAGGCCGGCCGGCGCCTGATAGAGCGGCACGGTGTTCGTCGCGGTCGGACGGCGCGTCGCCTCGAACACCGGTTCGTAGTAGCTGGTGAGCTTGCCGTCCGTGGGGCCGGTCGGCGATTCGACCCGATACGGCTGCAGTCGCTGCATCATCCATGCGCGCTGCTCGTCGGTCTCCGCAAGGGACAACTCCCGCACCTCGCGGCAAAGCGGCGCGAAGGCTGCGTTGGGGCGTGCGCAGTTCGAGATCATCGCGACCCAGCCTTCATGCAGCGCGTCGTCGTTGAACCCCGGCAGATCCGACCACGCGACGGGCACCCAGCGGCTCTTTGGATGCGCGAGCGAACCAGTGAGCGGGCCGAGATCGCGTGGCGGCGCGTTCACACTCGGCGCTGTGAGAGGGAGCTCGGGCTGCCTGGTGCCGGTGGAACAGCCGGCGAGCGTTGCTACGATCGCGAGCCCAACCAGCCACTGGAGTCCTTTTTTCATGGGTCTGATTTTGCTTGAAGCCCTGGGCGCGGGAGTCGTGTTCATCCTGATCATCTGGTGGACCATGTTCTCGGGCCGCAAGCGTGGCGAGTTGCACGACGACGATGCCGACGCCGAGGACACGCCCACGTCCGACAAGCCTTCGCAGCGCGATTGAGGCAGAGAGCCTGCGCGCTACGCTTTCAATAGCACGCTTGCCATATCCGGCAAGCCTTTCCAGGGAGCGGCATGGCCGCCAGGCGTTACATGCTGAAACCGCCGCCACGGCTCGAAACGTCGAGCGCTCTGGATAATCGGCGCGGTCAGTTTTCACCACCGAAAGGGCTTCAATGAAAAATCTCGTACTCGCAACCTGTGCCGCGGCATATGTACTTTCGGGCTGTGCCGACATGACCGCAACGCAGAAGGGCACCGGCATCGGCGCCGGTGTCGGTGCGGTCGCCGGCGCAGCGATCGGATCCGCCACCGGCCACAGCGCTGGCACTGGTGCGGCCATCGGCGCCCTGGCGGGTGCGGCGGGCGGCTACCTGTGGTCGCAGCGCATGGAAAACCAGAAGCGCCAGATGGAAGCCGCGACCAAGGGCACCGGTGTCGCCGTGACCCAGACGCCGAACAACGAGCTGAAGCTCGCGATCCCGAGCGACGTTTCCTTCGACGTCGGCCGCTCGGTGATCAAGCCCAACTTCTCTCCGATCCTCGACCAGTTTGCTTCCGGACTGCGCAACAACCCCAACGCCGAGGTCCGCATCATCGGCCACACCGACAGCACCGGCACCGACGCCATCAACGACCCGCTGTCGATCCAGCGTGCCGCGGCCACGCGCGACTACCTGATCGCACGCGGCGTGTCGCCGACCGCCTTCAAGATCGACGGCCGCGGCTCCCGCGAACCGATCGCCGACAACAGCACACCCGCGGGGCGCGCGCAGAACCGCCGCGTGGAAATCTACGTCGGCGAACGAGCGCAAGGCTAGCCTCACCCCAAACAGACACGGCATCGGAGCCCGGCCGGCAAAGCCAGGCCCCTTCGTGAAACACCGCGGAACCGGCTTCGCTGGGCCGCCGGTGTTGCCCCCGGCAGGGGGCTGAGGGCTGCGGCTCCAAGCCTGCCTGCGCAGGCTTGGACGGCCCGAAGAGCCGCTGCCTCAGGCAGCGACTCGAGGCGGCTCCACGAAGTGAGCCAACCTGGGGGCGAGCAACAATCAGACGCCGCGCAGGAGGTTGGCCAACTCTACGGCTGACTTGACTTCCATCTTTTCGAACACGCGCGCACGATGGACCTCCACCGTGCGCACGCTGATCGATAGCTGGTCCGCGATCAGCTTGTTGGGCAAGCCCTCGATCACGCAGCGCATCACGTCGCGCTCGCGATCGGTCAGTTCACCGATGCGCCGCTTCAACACCTGACGCGCACGCTCCGCCTCGATGGCGCGCAGCGAGGCGCCGAGCGCCTGCTCGATCCGGTCGACCAACGCATTGTCGGAAAAGGGCTTCTCGCAGAAGTCGAAGGCGCCGCGCTTGACCGCGTCGACAGCCGTCGGCACGTCGGCATGGCCGGTCAGGAAGATCACCGGCATCGCGTCCAGGAGACCGCGCTCCGCCAGTCGGTCGAACAACACGAGGCCGCTGGTGCCGGGCATGCGCACGTCGAGCAACAGGCAATGCGGACGATCGCTCAGCGGTTCGTCGGCCAGCCGCGCTTCGAAGGCTTCGGCGTTCGCGAAGCTCTCGCTCGAAAGACGTCGCGAACGCAGCAACCAGGCCAGCGCCTCGCGAACGCTCGCATCGTCGTCGACGATAAAAATCAGGGCATCGATCAGGGGTTGCATGGCGATCAATCAGCGAGCCTTCAGGCAGCCGGCAGGGTAAAGCGAAAGACAGTGCCGCGCGGGTGCTGCGGCTCGAACATCAGCACGCCGCCGTGCTGCTCGACAACCGTGCGACACAGGCTGAGGCCCAGGCCCATGCCGTCGGATCGCGTGGTGAAGAAAGGAGTGAACAGGCGAGCGGCCACATCGTCGCTGATGCCCGAGCCGACGTCCGATACGGAGAACTCGAGCCAGCGGCGTGCGTCCGCGGCCGAGACGGTCTCGGGGCCGCGGCCCACGGCGCCCGCGCGAACGACCTTGAGGCGCAGCACACGATCGCCCAGCCCCGGCATGTCCATGGCCTGCATGCCGTTGCGCGCCAGGTTGAGCAGAACCTGCTCGACCAGCGTGCGGTCGCAATACACCGAGGAGAGGTGGTCGTCGAGAACGACTTCGACCTGCACGCCCAGTTTGCGCGCCTGCAGGAGCACGAGCGGAAGCACCGCGTCGATCAGGGCATGCGGCGCGACCGCCTCTCGCGTGCGATCGCGCCGCCGCACGAAGTCATGCACGCTGCGAATCACCTGGCCCGCCCTGTCGGCCTGCTCGGCGATGCGGCGCACCGCCATGGCGACATCGTCACGGTGGCTCTGCAGCGACGATTCATCGTCGGCATGCAGCAGATTGAGCGAGCCGCTCGCATAACTCGCGATGGCGGCCAGCGGTTGCGTGAGTTCATGGCTCAGGAGCGACGCCATTTCGCCGACGGTCGCGAGACGCGCGCTGGCCTGGAGCCGCTCCTGGCTCGCGCGCGACAGCTCCTCGATGCGGCGCTGCTCGCTGATGTCGATGAAGGCGCTCATCCAGCCCGTCTGCGAGCCATGCGCGTTGATCAGCGGCGCCTCGAAGATCAGCACCGGAAAGCGGCTGCCGTCCTTGCGCATGAAAACCGATTCGAACCCTTCGCGCGGGGGCACGCCGCCGGCCATGCGTACGGCCTGCCGGCGCTGGTATTCGTGCGCGAGTTCGGTCGGCCAGTAGGGCGCCTCGTCGCCGCCGCTGGCGGTGAGCTCCTCGACGCTGAAGCCCACCATCTCGCAGAAGGCCGGGTTCACATAGGTGATGCGGCCCTGGAGGTCGCGCGCCCGAAGGCCCGTGATGACCGAGTCTTCCATGGCCTTGCGGAATGCGAGCGCATCGGCCAGATCGTGCTCGGCACGCAGGCGCCGACGCGTATCGCGCGCCAGCAGCACCAGCACGGACACGAGCGCGATCGAAATCGCCGTGACAAGCGCGGTCAGCATGTTCGGGAAGAGATCCGGAACGGCACGCCAGCCGTCGACGCGCAGCATCAGGGGCGCACCCGGAAGATCGATCAGCTGCTGCGAAGTGAAGACGCGTGTGCCGACGCGGCGCTGCACGCCGATCGCCACCAGCCGCGTGCCGTCGACCTCGGTGAAGGCGACTTCCTGCCCGCGGCTCAGCGTCGGGGCCACCAGTTCGGTCAGCATGTCCCTCAGCGAATAGGAGGCCACGAGATAGCCGCCGCCCTCGACCGGCAGGCACATTTCCATGACCTCCAGCCCGTTGCCCTGAGTGACCGGGACATAGTGGCTGGGTGAGTACGCGACCGCCCCCAGCTTGCGTGCCGTCGCGCAGGCGAGATCCACATCAGGGTGTGCCTGGCCCCGGTCGACGTCGTCGAAGATGCGCCTGCGATAAGGCGTATCGACCGCGGCCTGCGGCCGCAATGCGGCGTCGCGCCACTCGAGCCGCAGCCATTCGCGGTGCTCGCGCAGCAGGCTCCCGGCGCGGAGGTCCCACTGATCGCGATTCACGCCGTCCGCGAGCGAAGCGCGCAAGGTCTGCGCGTTGCGCTGCAGGCCGACGCGCAAGTCGGCAACCGCATCGGCCGTGTCACGGTCCAGCACCGTCTGCGCCTGCTCGACCTCGTGCCGGCCGGCCAGCCAGACGACGGTGACGAGCAATGCAAGAACGAGGATGGCCAACAGCACCCAGAGGAACCAGCGCCGCCATACGGAGCGCAGGAAGCGCAGCCGCGCGAAGGCGGGACGAAGGACGCGTGCGACAGGCAGCGTGGGCGAGGACACCGTCTTCAGATCACGCGATGAGACAACGCCGGCAGCTGCGTGCGCGCACGCTCGACCTGCAGCGCGTCGATGTCGAACAGAACCACGGCCTCGTCATGGGCCTGTTGCGCGACGACGGTGCCCCAGGGGTCGACCACCATCGACTGGCCCCAGGTCCGCCGGCCGTTCTCGTGCTTGCCGCCCTGCGCGGGCGCAACCACCCAGGCGAGGTTTTCGATGGCACGCGCACGCAGCAGCACCTCCCAGTGCGCGGCGCCAGTGGTGTGCGTGAACGCGCTGGGCACGAGCAACAGTTCGGCACCCTCCCGGGCCAGCGCCCGATAGAGCTCGGGAAAGCGCAGGTCGTAGCACACGCTCATGCCGATGCGCCACAGATGGCCGTCCCGCGAGGGCAGATCGAAAATCACGGGCTCGCTGCCGGGCGCGATCACGCGGCGTTCGTCGTAGCGTTCGCGGCCGTTGTCGAAGAAGAAGAGGTGGATCTTGTCGTAGCGCGCGACGCATACGCCGTCGGGCGCGTAGACGAGCGAGCTGTTGAACACATGGTTGTCGTCGTCGGTTTCGAGCGGCAGGGTGCCGCCGACGATCCACAAGCCGAATTCCCGTGCGGCATCCGCGAGAAAACTCTGCACGGAACCCGCGCCGGCGGTTTCGCGCAGCCCGAGCTTGTCGGTATCGCGCGCGCCCATCATGCAGAAATACTCGGGCAGCACGGCGAGTTCGGCGCCTCCCTCCGCGGCTTCGGCCAGCAGCGCGTGGGCGCGCGCCAGGTTGGCCTCGCGGGCGATGGCCGACACCATCTGGATTGCAGCGACTTTCATGGCGGATCTCTCCTTGTGCTCGTACTAGCGCGGGGCGGGCGCCACCGGCGCGCTTTGGGCCTCCGGCAATAGCCGGCGAGGCACCTTGGTGATTTTGGGATCGGTCCAGGTGCCGTCAATCTTGAACTCCTGCGTGGCCGCCGCAACCAGCGGCCTGCTCAGCACCATCTGCGCGAGGAAGGTGCCGAGGCCGATGGCGGGATTGATCGCCGTCGCCACCAGGGCGGCCGTGCCCGCGTTGATCTCGGGCACGACGACCACGCGGATGCTCTGCGTTTCGCGGGCAAGGTCGGCCGAACCGTCCATCAGGACGGCGGCATTGACGCCCTTCATCTGCAGGTTGTTCGTCGTCGCCACCCCCTGGTCAAACGTGACGTCGCCACGCAGGAAGTCGAATGCGAAACCTTCGCTGAAAACATCGCGGAAGTCGAGGGTCAGCCGCCGTGGCAAGGCCTGGAGGCTGAGTACGCCCAGCAGCTTGGCGATGCCGGGATCGGCCTTGAGGAACTGCCCTGATTCGACGTTGATCTGCAACTGCCCGCCAAGGCTGGGGTAGTCGATCGAGAACGGAGAGCCGGTCCACTGCACGGCGCCTTCGAGCCGGCCACGGCCGCGCCGCACCACGTCCTTCATTCCGAAGCGCGTGAGAAGGTTGCCCGCGTCGGCGATCTCGAGCTTGAAATCCATGCTGGTGCGGCGCTGATCGCGGCCGGCTGCGGCACCGCTGCCCGGCGGCGCGGCCCATGCGCCTTGCGCCGTGAAGGTGGCATCCGGATTGATGAGCGCCAGACGGTTGAGCCGCCATTCGCGTCCGACGCCGCCGCGATTGACCGCATCAATCTCCGCCCGCCCGAGCTGATGTCCGAAGAGTTCGAAGTCGTCGACGATGATGTCGAGCGCAGGCAGCGTGCTGGGTTGTTCGTCGAGCAGGGATTCGACAGCGGTGGCTTCGCTGCGCGCGATCTTGAGCCGTGCCAACCGCGCATACAGGCGCCCGGCCTGCGTATGGCGGTATTCGGCATAACCGCTGAGTTCGGTGGCGTCGATGTTGGCGCGCCAGAGGGGGCCCTCGCGCGTGCCGCCCAGCACGACGTCGTGCAGCGTCCTGCCACCCAGGGCGAGTTCCCGTGCCCGCAGCGCAATGAGCGTGGGCAGGAAGGAGAGTGCATCGTCGGCGCTGTCGGTGGCGCCGGTCGCTTCGGGCGCCTTGCCGGTGGTGTCGCCGAAGAGCGCCTGCCAGGCGGCGATATCGAGCCGATCGAATCGCAGGTTCGCGAACACGCCGCGATCCGGCGGTGCCGCGGATTCGCCCGTCGCCAGCCCGACGCCGATGCCGCCGCGCAGTACCTTTGCATTGCTGCCCGAAATGTCGCGCACGTACGTTGCCGACACGGCGCGACCCAGCTCGACCGAAATCTGATCGTTGACCACCGGCGTGGACCGGGATTCGCGCAGCACGACTTTCTTCTCGATACGCAAGGGCATCGACTCCTCGGCTGCCTTGGTCAGCGGCGGCGGCATTTGAAGCCCCAGTCCTTGCAGGCTGCTGGTGAGCAGAAATTCCGGAACGCCGTCTCGCACCGAGAAAGTGGCGGCATAGGCGGTGCCGCCCGTCGTGCTTCGTGCCAGCCGCGCGAGCCAGTCGACCTCGCGCGCCGCGCGCAGTCCTTCGGCGGTCGCGTTCCCTTGCACGCGAATGGTCAGGTCCTGGTTGGTGCTGCCGAATCGGCCGGTGCCTTCGATGCGCACCGCGCCTCCCAACGCACTGGCCTGGATGCCCGCCAGCGAAAAGCCGGTCTCGGTGAAGTTCACCGTGCCACGCGCCTGGGCGAGGGCGGGCGCCGTGGGAGCGAGTTGCAGATCGTTGTCGGTGAGCGCAATGCTGGCCTGCACCTTCGACTTCTCCATGGCCGAGAGCGGAAGTTCGAGCCGAAGCTTGTAGTCCGCGTTGCCGGTCGCGCGCATGTCGGCGAGCGTCTTCTCGGCCTCTCCGGCGAGCGGTGCGCCGACCCGCAACACCTCGGCGAGCGGGCCCTTGGCCTGGGCGTCGACCTTGAGCAGCGCCGCGTGGCTCGACATGTCGGCGATCTGCGCCTCGGCCTTCGTCACCTCGACGCCGGGCGCGCCGACGATGCGGCCCCGCGCATTGCGCACCAGCATGCCGGCCCGCTCGAAGACAAGTTCGCCGGAGAGGCCGTTCAGCGCAGGCCAGGACTTGGGCGTATTGGGCGCGGAGGGCACGTACGCGTAGGTGACGTCGGCGACCCGCGCTGCAATGCGGAAGTCGCCCTGCTTCGGGTCCATGAAGGGCATGTCGTGCAGATCGCCCCGGACCTTGAAATCGACGGAGCTGGCCGTGCCCTTCGTCACCGCGTCGCGCACATAGTCGCGCGTTTGCTTGGGTATGTGCAGCGGCAGATAGCGGTAGACCCGCGTGCCGTCGGCGCGGGTGAGCTTGCCCTGCAGGTCCAGAACACCCGGATAGCGCGCACCGCTGCGCGACACCGCCGGATCGCTGGTGCGCCAACTGGCCTGCGCCTCGCCCTCCGCGTCGACATTGGCGAAGCGCAGGTTCGAGACCTGAACCTGCACCGCCTCTCCGTCGACCTTCCACTGCGCCTGCATCGAGAGCTGGTCGATCGGGACCACGGGCTCTTCGAAAACGCCCGGAAAGTCGAGCGCGCCCTTCGTGATCGAGGCCGTGGCGCTGCCGCCGGCCTGGCTGGCATCGAACTCGACCGTGGCGCCGCGCACGCCGGGAGTACCCACGGGAACGGGTGGCGGCTCCGCCGCTGCTGCTGCCGTTGCCGCGGCGCGAGTTCCTTCGTGAGACGGCGACGCTTCAACGGGTTCGCCCGGCTGCGACGAAATGCTGAAGTCGCTCACGCGGCCACGCAGCTGGTATTTGCCGGGCGCGTCGGGCGGGCCCTGCCAGTTCGCATCGACGCGTTCGACCAGGCCGCTCAGACCATACTCGCCAATGAGCTTGCGCGTGGCATCGCCGAGCGGCAGGCGATCGGCGATCAACGCCAGCGCGCCAAGGTCGAGCCGGTCGGCACGGAACGCGCCGCGCTCGGCGGCACGGTCTTTCGCGGGCGTGAGCTGCAGCCAGATGTTGCCCCCCGGCCAACGCTTGCCATCGGCCGTGTCGAACTGCAGATTGGTGGTCGAGAACTCGAAGGTCTCGTCGTTCAGCCGCCCCTCCATGCGTCCCGTAACGCCGCGAAGGATCAGCGGCTGGAGATCCTTGGCCAGCGAGGCGTCGACCTTCGCCAGCGCCAGATCGGCGACGGCTCCGGTGAGCCTGCCGTCGGTGAAGTCAGCCCACAGGCGCAATCCACCGCTGCCTTCGCGGATCCGCGCGTCGAGGTCCACGTAACGGCCAAGGCGCTTGACATCGATGTAGGGAAGGTTCGCGAAGATCTGGCCGTCCCAGGTCTTCCAGTTGCCGCTGCGAACCGACAGCAACGGCTGGCGGAAATCGCCGATCAGCGTGATCCGCTCGCCCCAACCGGCAGGCGGCGTGGCGTCAAGTCGCATGGCATGACGCCGGCCGCTGTTGCGAGCCACGAACTGCACATCGGTGAGGCGCAGCGGCTCCATCTTGCGGCCATCGTCGATCCAGCGGACCGTCCCGCCCTGGACGACGAGTTCGCGCTGCGCGAAGAACCAGTCGGCTCCGTCGCCTTTGCCACTGGTCTCGGTCGACATGTGGATCCCCGCGACGTGCAGCTCGCCGGAGGCATCGCGCCGCACATCCACCTCCGGTTGCTCGATGTAGAGCTGCTCGAAGCTGAGGTTCCAGAGCGAGCGCGGCGACACGCTGGCCACCACGCGCATGAGCCGCAGCGCCTCCTGCTCGCTGGCGTCCTGAAGCACGACATCACGGAGTTCGATGGTGGGGAACAAGCCGCCGGGCTGCGCCGAAACCGAACCGATGCGCACGGGCACCCCGATGGTCCGGCTGGCCTGCGCCTCGAGGGCACCACGATAGTCGCCGATTCGCGGCACAATCCAGACGTGTAGGACAACGACGGAGAGCACCAGCAGGAGCCATGCACCGAAAAGCAATGCCAGCAACCAGCGCGCCGTCACAGCGGTGATCTTGAGCAGACGTGAAGGGGAAGACGTCGTGTCGTTCATTGAGGATCGCGCTGTGTCGGGAATTATGACTGCCAGCTCCCAACCGGGTTCCAACGACCCCAACTCCGTGTCGCAGAGTTCGCCGCAAGCATCCGGATCGACAACGCCGCTGTCGGGCTATTCGCGCTTCGTGCAGCGCCTGCGGCGGCGCTATGCGGGCGAGCTTTCGCTGCTGCCCCCTGGCGCGCCCGTTCTCGCGCACATGGCCGAGGCGTATGAATCCCTTCGCCGTCGCGGGGACAATGCCGCCGACGCGCTGCGCACCGTGCGCCAACTGGTGATGGAACGGCTTGTCACGCTCGATTGCGACGCGCAAGCGCCGCTCGCCGTCGTGACCACTGCCGTGACCGAGCTCGCCGAATTCGCGCTCGATGTCGCATGCCACGAGGCCTGTGCCGAACTCGACGTGATCCACGGCGCACCCCTCGGGGCCGACGGCCAGCGCGCTCAGATCTGGATTGTCGGCATGGGCAAGCTCGGTGCTCGAGAACTGAACGTATCGAGCGACATCGACCTCATCTACCTCTACGACCAGGATGGCGAGACCGTCGGTGACGTCGACGGTCGGGGCAAGCTGTCGAACCAGGAGTATTTCGCGCGGGCGGTGAAGCGCATCTATGCATTGGTGGGCGACACCACCGAGCACGGGTTCGTGTTCCGCGTGGACCTGGCGCTGCGCCCCAACGGCAACTCGGGACCCAGCGTGGTCTCGCTCGACGCGCTCGAGGAATATTTTCAGGTGCAAGGCCGCGAATGGGAGCGCTTCGCCTGGCTCAAGAGCCGCGTCGTCGCCCCGAGGTCCGTGGTGACCAGCGGCTCCGCCCAGGCGCTCAGGGGCGTGGTGCTCCCATTTGTCTTCCGGCGCTACCTGGACTACAGCGTGTTCGACTCGCTGCGCACGCTGCACCGCCAGATCCGCGAACAGGCATCGCGCCGCAGCGCCGGCCGGCCCGAACGCGCGAACGACGTGAAGCTGTCGCGCGGCGGCATCCGCGAGATCGAATTCACGGTGCAGTTGCTGCAGGTGGTGCGCGGCGGGCAGTTCCCCGAGTTGCGTACCCGCCCGACGCTCGACGCGCTGCAGCGGCTTGCACGCGCCAACCTGATGCCGCAGGAAGCTGCCGATGCATTGGCGGCCGCCTACGAATTCCTGAGGCGCGTCGAACATCGCATCCAGTACCTGGATGATCAGCAGACGCACGTGCTCCCGGTCAACGACGACGACATTCGATGGATCGCGCAAACACTCGGTTATGAGGATTGCTGCGCCTTTCTCGCACAGCTCGACACGCACCGCGAGTTCGTCGCCCAGGAATTCGACAAGCTCCTCGGCGGCAAGGCACCCTGCACGCGCTGCAATGGCGGCGCGGCAAGCGCGGCGCCCGTGGACCTGACCGACCTGATCGACGGCCTGCCCGCACCGTTTGCCGAACGCCTCAAGGCCTGGCGCGACAACCCGCGCGTGCTGGCCTTGCGCGACGAAACGCGCGCTCGCCTGCGCCAGTTGGTGCACCGCACCGGCCAGTGGCTGCGCGAGCCCGACAGCGAAGCACCGGGCAAGATCGGCCACCACATCGACGGCGCGCTGCGCTGGGCCGACTGGATCGAGCCGCTGCTGCGGCGCGAGAACTACATCGCCTTGCTCGTCGAGCGGCCCGCAGTGCAAGAACGCTTGCTGCGGCTGCTGGGCTCCGCCAAATGGCCCGCGCGCTACCTGATGCAGCATCCCGGTGTGATCGACGAGCTTGCCAGCGACGAGATGCTGTCCGGCCGCTTCGTCGCAGCCGAGTTCGAGCGCGAGCTCGAAGCCCGACACCAGTCGCTCACCCGCACCGGCGAGGCCGACGAGGAGCGACTGCTCAATCTTCTGCGCCACGCCCACCACGCGGAGCTGTTTCGCACACTCGCGCGCGACGTCGACGGCCGAATCACCGTCGAACAGGTCGCCGACGATCTCAGTGCGCTGGCCGACGCGGTGCTGCGCGCCACGGCACGCTGGTGCTGGCCGCACGTGCGCAACCCGCACCGCGAACAGCCGCAGTTCGCGATCATCGGCTACGGAAAACTCGGCGGCAAGGAACTGGGCTACGGCAGCGACCTCGACATCGTCTTTGTCTACGACGACGACGACGAGCGCGCCGGCGAGGTCTATGCGGCGTATGTGCGCAAGCTCATCAACTGGCTCACTGTGAAGACGCGCGAGGGCGACTTGTTCGAGATCGACACCGCGCTGCGGCCCAACGGCAATTCGGGGCTTCTCACGACAAGCTTCGAGGCCTACGAGAAATACCAGTTGGGCCGGGGCAGCAACACGGCCTGGACGTGGGAACACCAGGCCATGACGCGTGCGCGCTTCGTGCTCGGTGATCCTTTGCTGGGCGAGCGCTTCGACCGCATCCGTGAAGCCGTGATCACGGCGCCGCGCGATCGCGAGGCCCTCAAGGCCGAGATCGTCGCAATGCGCGAGAAGGTGCGCGCGGCGCGACCGGTGAAGCCCGACCGCTTCGACGTCAAGCACAGCGCCGGCGGCATGGTCGATGCCGAATTCGCGGTGCAGTTTCTCGTGCTCTCCGCGGCGAAGGCGCATCCGGAATTGGTCCCCAATGTCGGCAACATCGCACTGCTCTTGCGTGCGGAAGCTGCCGGCTTGCTTCCCGAAGGCGTTGGCCAGAACGCTGCGGCAGCCTATCGCGAACTGCGGCGCGTGCAGCATCGGGCGCGACTCAACGAAGAGCCGACCCAGGTGCCGATGAGTTCCTTGGTCGCGGAACGCGAAGCCATGCTGGTCTTGTGGAAGGCGGTCTTTGGCTGAGACGCCGCTGCCGATCCAGCGCGCTCTTGCGTTGGTCGCAGGCGCGACGCTCCTTTTTCTCGCCGGTTGCGCGAGTGGCCCGAAAAGCGGCGGCTTCGGACGCGACGGTGCCGACGCCAACCCACCGGCCGGCCTGAGCCAGGTCCCCGACGCGGAGCCGCGCATCGAACCGATCCGCAGCAGCGGCGGCACCAGCAAGCCCTATGTCGTGCTGGGCCGGTCGTACGTCCCGATCGCGGACGACCGCCCTTTTCGCGAAACCGGACTGGCTTCGTGGTACGGGCGCAAGTTCCACAGCCAGTCGACTGCCAGCGGAGAGCCCTACGACATGTACGCGATGACGGCGGCGCACAAGACCCTGCCGCTGCCGAGTTACGTGCGCGTGCGCAATCCGGCGAACGGCCGCGAAGTGATCGTCCGCGTGAACGATCGCGGGCCTTTCCACGAGGATCGCATCATCGACCTGAGCTACACGGCTGCACTCAAGCTCGACTTGCTGCGCGGCGTCGCGCCAGTCGAAATCGAGCGCATCACGAACGAGGACATCCGCACCGGTGCCTGGCGGCGGGGGAATGTTGAAACGACGCAGTTCGCACAGCGTTCGCCACCGCCCCCACCTGCCGAAGTTACGCCAGTGTCGGACAGCGTCACAGTGCCAGCGGCGTTGACTGTGCCGGTCGCGGCCGCATCGCGCACCGATGCGATGGAAGTCGTCGCGCTGGCCCCGATGACCCCGCTTGAAGCCCCGGCAGCGTCGCCTTCAACCGCTTCGCGTCTGCCCGCGTCGGAAGGCGTCGCATCAGCACCATTGCCCGGGTTCTGGGTACAACTGGGCGCATTCAGCCAGCGGGACGGCGCAATGCGCTTCCAGCAGCAAGTCGCACGGGAACTGCCGACCTTGGCGCCATCCCTGAACGTATTCAGTGAACGCGGCACCCATCGCCTGCAGGTCGGCCCCTACGCGTCACGCGATTCCGCCCGCGATGCCGCCGAACAGGTGCGCAACGGCCTCCAGTTGACCCCTCTCATCGTCGAGCGGCGCTGAGGTTTTGCGGGAGGGCGGCCGAGCCCGGTCAGGCCCCTTGGTATTCGGGCTTGGGCCCGAGCGAAGCCGCCAGTTCCTTGCGATAGCGGTTCAGCTCTTGCACGGTCTTGAAGCTCCTGTTCATCAACAGGCTCAGGTTGTGCAGGATGCGATCGCCAACCTTGTTTTCCCAGACGGTGTCGAACTTGATCTGCTTGTCCAGCCAATGCTCGAGCCAGTTCGGGTCTGGGACCCGACTCTGGATGGTGTCGTTGGGGAACAACGCCTTGTTGACGTGCAGATTGGTCGGATGCAGCGCCTGCGCAGTGCGACGCGCGCTGGCCATGAGCACGCCGACCTTCGTGAATGCGGAACGCGCCTCGTCGCCGAATTTTTCGAGTGCACGCTTCATGTAGCGCAGGTAGGCGCCGCCGTGGCGTGCCTCGTCCTGGCTGAGCGTGGTGTAGATGTGCTTGATGACCGGCTCGGTGTGCCACTCGGCCGCGCGGCGATACCAGTGGTTGAGCCGGATTTCGCCGCAGAAATGCAGCATCAGGGTTTCGAGCGGCGGGGCAGGATCGAAGTCGAACCGCACGTCGTGCAGTTCCTGCTCGGTTGGCGCGTGCTGCGGGCTGAAGCGCTTGAGGTATTCCATCAGCACGAGCGAGTGCTTCTGCTCCTCGAAGAACCAGATCGACATGAAGGCGGAGAAGTCGCTGTCATGCCGGTTGTCGCGCAGGAACATCTCGGTGGCAGGCAAGGCCGCCCATTCCGTGATGGCATTCATCTTGATGGTCTGGGCCTGTTCTTCGGAGAGCCGAGTACCATCAAAAGACTGCCATGGAATATCCTTGTCCATGTCCCAGCGGACGGATTCGAGTTGTCTGAAGAGTTCCGGGTACAGCATTAGTATCTTTCTTGAGCCGCTGGATTTTAGACGGCGGGGTTGGCGCGTCCATGACAAGCGCGCGAAGAAGCGAATAGGCGTACCCTTTCCGTGCGGATTCATGCCGCGTTTACTCAGGAAAACCGCCATGCGAGTCCACATCCGGCTGTCCATGACTTTTCTATTGGCCGTCGCGGCCGCGGCCTGTTTTCTCCCCCACAACGCAAGTGCTCAGGACGTCCGAAACACTGCGAATGCGGCGGCTGCGTGTCCGGCCATCCTGCAGCACACCTTCCCGAGGCTCCAAGACGAAAAACCCCAGACTTTGTGCCAGTACACGGGCAAGGTGGTGCTGGTCGTCAATACGGCAAGCTTCTGTGGATTCACGCCGCAATACAAGGGGCTGGAAGCACTCGACGGCAAATACCGCGCTCGAGGACTGGTCGTGCTTGGCTTTCCATCGAATGATTTCGCGCAGGAAACCGGCTCCAACAAGGAAATCGCGGATTTCTGCGAAAGCACCTTCGGCGTCAAATTTCCGATGTTCTCGAAAAGCTCGGTACGCGGATCAGATGCCAACCCGCTGTTCAAGGAGTTGGCGCGCGCTTCGGGAACGACGCCGAAATGGAATTTCTACAAGTACTTGATCGGCCGGGACGGGACGGTCGTCGCGTCCTACTCGAGCCTGACCTCGCCGGAAGACCGATCGTTCATCCGGGACGTCGAGAAGCAACTCGGGCCGAACTGATTTACTCGCCGTTCACAAACGCTTACCTCTGACCCGGGAACCGGTCGCGCAGGCTGCGCTCATAACGGGTTCGGGTGTGGATCACCCGATCGGTTTCATGTTGCGAGGTCTTCCGGGCGCCTGCCGTCTGGTTGAAATCCCGAGGCGATTCTTCTCCTCCTCCCTCCCTCCCTCCTTCGTTTCGGGGCGCCTCGCAACGTTTTTATTACCCACCAAAAAGCCCACCACAAAAAAGCCCCGCGATGCGGGGCTTTTGTCGTTCTGCAGGCCTGAATCTCCATGGCTCAGGGCTGGGTATCGGCGAAGCTGGGGCGCAGCATCAGCTTGTCGTAAAGCTTCGCCAGATTCGCATGGTCGCCGCGCCAATCGATGTCCGGGAAGCGATAGCCGACCCAACCCAGCGCACAGCCGACCGCGATGTCCGAGAGACTCAGGTGGATGCCGCTGCAGAAGGGCTTGTCGCCGAGGCCCTTGGCCATGGCGGTGATGCCAGTCAGGACCTTGCCGCGCTGGCGATCCATCCAGGCCTGGCTGCGTTCGCCGTCGGCGCGATGTGCCCACGTGGCTTCGAGACGCCAGAGGACCCCGGCATCCATCACGCCATCGGCCAACGCCTCCCAGGTCTTGACTTCCGCACGCTCGCGGCTTTGCTGTGGAATCAGCTTGCCGACCGGCGAGAGCGTGTCGAGGTATTCGACGATCACGCGCGAGTCGAACATGGCTTCGCTGCCGTCCATGATCAGGCAAGGCACCTTGCCAAGCGGATTGGCGCTGGAAATCGTGGTATCGGCAGACCAGACGTCTTCAATCACGAACTGGTAGTCGAGCCGCTTCTCGGCCATGACCACCCGCACTTTGCGCACGTAAGGACTGGCAGCGGATCCGATCAGTTTCATTCGGGCTTTCCCCCCATCAGGGTCATCGTTGTAGCGCTTTGATTCTAGGGTAACGGACGCACTGCAGATTCGATCTCATCGGGCCAGCCTTGTCTTCCCTTCCGGCCACCGTCGAGGGCCGAAATTGCTTCGCCCGGGGCGAGACCTAAAATTCGCCCATGAGTTTCTCCACCGTCTCCGCGCTTTCCCCCCTTGACGGCCGCTATGCGGCCAAGCTCTCAGCGCTGCGGCCGCTGATGAGCGAACAGGGCTACATGCACCGGCGGGTGCAGGTCGAAGTGGCGTGGTTCATCGCCCTTTCGGATTGCGGCTTCGCCGAATTCAAGCCGCTCACGGGCGGCGCCCGCAAGTATTTGCTCGGGCTGGTCTCCAATTTCTCGGAGGCCGATGCGGTCGCGATCAAGCAGATCGAGAAGACCACCAACCACGACGTCAAGGCCGTCGAGTACTGGATCAAGTCGAAATTCGAAGCCCGGCCCGAACTGCTTGCTGCTTCCGAATTCGTGCATTTCGCCTGCACCAGCGAGGACATCAACAACACCAGCCATGCGCTGCAGATCCAGGCGGCGCGCGAAAAGGTGATGCTGCCGGCCATCGACGGACTGATCGCGACGCTGCGCGAGATGGCGATGAAGTTCGCCGACGTGTCGATGCTCTCCCGCACCCACGGGCAGACGGCCAGCCCGACCACGGTCGGCAAGGAAATCGCGAACGTCACCGTGCGCCTGTCCAAGGCACGCGAGCAGATCGCAGGCGTGCAGCTGCTCGGCAAGATGAACGGCGCTGTCGGCAACTACAACGCGCACATGGCGGCCTGGCCGGATTTCGACTGGGAGGCGTTCAGCCGCAAGGTGGTCGAGACGCCCGCGCCGCTGGGCCTGGGGCTCGCCTTCCAGCCGTACAGCATCCAGATCGAGCCGCATGACTACATGGCCGAACTGTTCGACGCGATCGCCCGGGCCAACACCATCCTGATCGACTTCTCGCGCGACGTCTGGGGTTACGTGAGCCTGGGCTACTTCAAGCAACGCTTGAAGAAGGGCGAAATCGGCTCGTCGACGATGCCGCACAAGGTCAACCCGATCGATTTCGAGAATGCCGAAGGCAACCTCGGCCTCGCCAACGCGGTGCTTCGCCATTTGAGCGAAAAGCTACCCATCAGCCGTTGGCAGCGCGACCTGACCGACAGCACGGTGTTGCGCAACATCGGCGTCGCGCTCGGTTACGCCACCCTCGCCTATGCAAGCCTTGCGACCGGCTTGGGCAAGCTCGAGCTCAACGAAGAAGCGATCGCCGAAGACCTCGACGCCTCGTGGGAAGTGCTCGCCGAACCGATCCAGACCGTGATGCGTCGCTTCGGCGTGCAGGGTGCGTACGAGCAATTGAAGGAAGTGACCCGGGGCAAGACGGTCACGGCCGAGGCATTGCATGGGTTGATCCGCTCGCTCGACATCCCCGAGGCCGAGAAGGAACGGCTGCTGGCGATGACGCCGGCCAGCTATACCGGCAAAGCTGCCGAACTGGCCCGGCGGGCATGAAGGCCCCCACACTCGGCACTTCGTGTCCTCGCTGCCTCCTGAGTGGGCTGATTCGCCTTGGGGCGGCCTGGCGGCGAATCTGATGGCACTCAAGTCAACGATCTTCAAGGCCAACCTCGCTGTCGCCGACATCGACCATGGCTACTACGCGGATCACACGCTGACGCTGGCGCGTCACCCGAGTGAAACCGACGAGCGGATGATGATCCGGCTGGCTGCGCTGGCCCTCAACGCCTACAAGCTGCAGGACGTATGCAACGGCGACGGGACGCTGGCCTTTGGCGCCGGCCTCTCGAATCCGGACGAACCAGACGTCTGGCTGCGCGATTTCACCGGCGAAGTGAAGATGTGGATCGAAGTCGGCCAACCGGAAGACAAGCCCATCATCAAGGCCTGCGGCAAAGCGGACGAGGTCATCGTCTATTGCTTCAACCACGCCGCCGAGATCTGGTGGCGCGGCATCGAGAACAAGCTGACGCGCCCTCAGAACCTGAGCGTGTTCCGCATCCCCACCGCCGCCTCGCAGGCACTGGCAGCCCTGGCCCAACGTTCGATGCAACTGCAGGCCACGATCCAGGAAGGCGCGCTGATGCTCGGCGACGGCACGCACAACGTCGACATCGAGCCAGTGAGATTCAAGTAGCCCAACGCACCCCGGCCGGCAAAGCCAGGCCCCTTGGTGAAACACCGCGGAACCGGCTTCGCCGGGCCGCTGGTGTTGCCCCCGGCAGGGGGTGGGCGCCCGACACGAAGTGCGGGCAACCTGGGGGCGAGCCTATGACTTCGGCATCATCGCGCCGCAGTGCCAGCACTGTTCGAAGCCGCCTTCAATCAGTTCGCCACAGACGCACTGCCAACGGCGCTGCGGGCGATGACGCAGTTCATGCAAGAGCCGTTCAGCGAGCTCGAACTGCGCGTCATCCTCGATCCATATCTCGGGCAGACACTGGTCCGGCGGTAACTGGCCTGCGGCGGCGCCAAGGTATTCGCGCTGGACCGAGGCCTCGACGCCGTCCTCGCGCAGTGCGTGCACCCACAGCGTCGCAATGGCCAGATTGGGGGCTTGCACGAGTCGGCGCATGGTTTCAGGCCGGAGTGTCGGAAACGTCCTGGGCGGAACCGTCGTCGGGCCAGACGTATTCGGCTTCGCGGGCGCGTTCGGCGTATTTGTTGAAGCGCCAAGCCGAATCCTGCATCGTGATGCGGCGCCAGGTCGACCGCTTCTCGGCCGGTGTCATGGCGGGCCAGTGCTGGACCTCGTCGAAGCTGCGCCCGCAGCCCTTGCATTGGTCGTCGCCCTGACTGGTGGAGCAGATGGCGATGCAGGGCGTGTCGGGGGTGGATTGGTACCACGTCAGCCAAGCGTCCCACGCCTTGGATGGGAAGCCGACTTCATCGACCTCGTCTTCGTGGTGGAACACCATGAGCGCGTAAACCTCGGCCAACGCCCGCAACTCGGGCGCGAGGGTGATGCCGTCGGGCGAAGGCTTGCGGCCGCGCCAGAAGTTGATGGCGGCCTCGATGTCGGTGATGTGAATGGCGGCCATAGGGACGAAAAAAAGCGAGCGGCGATCATAGTCCCGCCAAATCCCGTCGTGACCGAAGGATTTGATTCGCTATCGGATTCATAGCAGCAAATTCTTTGCCGGCGCGACACTCCGGCGCCTTTTGCTTAAACCGTCGACGGTGCCCGGTTGCCACACGGCAGGCGCAATGCTCTAATTCCGCCACGAAGGGGAGTAGCTCCCGCCAGCTTATTCATGAGCGGGCATCGCCAGGTCGTCAATACGAAGCACAACACTTCCGGCCTGTCGGGCAGCCCCGCGCTGTCGAGCAAGACCTTCGATTTGAACCTGTGCGGGTTTGATCGAAGCGATTGCGTGTTCCTCGAGGGCGTTGTTCCTCATCCGACCGCTTCATCCGACCCGCGTGGGAGGAATCGAAACGAACAGAGGACTTTATGGAACAGTTTCTGACGCCCGAGTTTTGGGTTGCGGTCGGTCAGATCATCATGATCGACATCCTGCTCGGCGGCGACAACGCCGTGGTGATAGCGCTGGCGTGCCGCAAGCTGCCGTCGGCGCAGCGCACGAAAGGCATTCTCTGGGGCACCGCAGGGGCGATCCTGCTGCGTGTGATCCTGATCTTCTTCGCGCTCACACTGCTGGCGATTCCTTTCCTGAAACTGGCAGGTGCCATCTTGCTGGTGTGGATCGGTATCAAGCTTCTGGTGCCCGAACATGACGACGCACACGGGAACATCGCCGCCAGCGACAAGCTGTGGGCCGCGGTCAAGACCGTGATCGTTGCCGACCTGGTCATGAGCGTCGACAACGTGATCGCGATCGCCGGTGCCGCCGAAGGTGCCGGCGAGGGCCACCAGATGCCGCTGGTGATCTTCGGCCTGCTGGTGAGCATTCCGATCATCGTCTGGGGCAGCCAACTGGTCATCAAGCTGATGGACCGCTTCCCGATCATCATCACGCTCGGCGGCATGCTCCTGGGCTGGATTGCCGGCACCATGGCGGTATCGGATCCCGCCGTAGCCAATGCCGCAGCGTGGACGTGGGTGCCCAAGCTGCCGCAGAGTGATGTGGTCCGCTATGGGGCCGGCGTCGCCGGCGCGCTGCTGGTGCTCGCAATCGGCAAGTGGATGGCCGCCCGCCGTCCCAAGCCCTCCGAGACGGTCACTGTTTGATCCAACGTTCGATGTCTCTGCCACTCCAACCAACGAAAGAAGGAGCACTCATGGAAAAGGTCATTCTGTACGTCGACGATGCAGCCTACGCGCGCGAGTTTCTCGCGAAGATGGCAGCCGAAGGAAACGGCAGGGCTCCGCGACACTGGGTGCTGGTGGCCTGCGCTCCGCGCATGACACATCGCATCAGCAAGTGGGTCAGCCACAGCGCGCGCGAGAACTGGCGCAGCAAATGGTTCGCGAAGGTGCAGGAGCAGTTGCTGCCGGCGATGCAAAGCGAAGCAGGCGATGTTGTCACGCCGGTTCTTGCCAAGGGGCCGCTGGCCGAACTGACCAAGCGGCTGCGGCTGGAGCATGGTGTGGCGCAAGTCATCGATGCGCGCCGCCCGAAGGCGGGACTCGACCTCGAGCCAGTGGCAGCCGACGTGGCGCCACCCGGCCGCCAGAGCTGGGCGCTTCCGAGTGCGCTGTTGGGCATGGGGGCGTTGATCATGCTGGCGAACGAATTTGCCGATTGAGCCCGCGCCGGTCGAATGCGCCTCCTCATCAAATGGCTGCTCAGCGCGCTTGCGCTGCTGGCAGTCACCTATCTCTACAGCGGCGTCCAGGTGACGAGTTACGGCTCGGCGCTCCTGGCCGCGGCCGTGATCGGCCTGCTCAACATGTTCGTGCGGCCGGTGCTGGTGGTGCTCACGCTGCCGGTCACCATCGTCACTCTCGGGCTGTTCCTGTTCGTCATCAACGCCCTGCTCTTCTGGGCGGCGTCAGGATTGCTGTCGGGCTTTCACGTCAACAGCTTCCTGGCAGCGCTGATCGGGTCGCTGCTCTACTCGCTCCTCGGGCTGATCATCGAATCGGCGCTGGGCGGTTTGTTCGCCCGGAATTGAATATTCAATCAACTATTTGAGAGGCGGCTCGGCCGCCTGCTCCCGCACGAGAGCTTCCACCACACGTGCGCGAGTGTCGATGATCGACGCCTCGTAGTTGTCGATGGGCTCGGATCCCGCCGCACCACGCGCATTGGCGCGTATCAAGTCCTGCGCCGCCTTGAGCCGGTCACGGGCGGCCGGATAGTCCAGTATCGCGACGCTGGATTCCGCGTCTGCACGTATGGCGCGAACCGAGTCGTTCTGGGCACCGTACAGATTGGCCAACGTGTGCCAAGCGGTCGCGTCGTGTGGATGCGTGGCGACCCAATCGCGCAACGGCGGAATCATCGGCCCCGGGTTGCGCACCGCGACGGCTGCCTGCGCGGCAAGCAGCATTTCCGGCCGGTCCTTGGCCTTGGGATTGAGCAGCGCCTGCGCCGCAGGGGCCGCGCCTGCGGTCAGTTCGATTTCGGCGGAAAGCAATCGCGCCAGGCGGGCTGAAGGCGCATCGTCCGCAGTCCGCGTGATGAGCCGCTGCGCAAGGGCGCGGGCCGCCTTGAAGTCACGCAGTTCGCTCGCGGACATGGCAGCTGCGTAAAGAATGGCGGCCTGTTGCGCCGGCGAACTGCGGACAAACTCGCTCGCCGATGCCGCATCGACCCAGAGCCGCAGCACATCGACGCCCGGTCGCGTCAGCACCCTTGCGCGGGCGGAAATCATGGCGTGATCCATCATCAACGGGAGGGCGGCCGACTTGCCGGGCTGAAGCTGGAAGCGCGACTGCATGTCAGCGATCCGCTCGCTGGTCAGCGGGTGGCTGCGCAGGTAGGGGTACGACCCGTTGTCGTTCAGCCGCGATGCGTACTGGAGTTTCTCGAACATGGACGCCGCGCCCTGCGGCGCATAGCCCGCCTGGGTCATCACGCCGAAACCGATGCGGTCGGCCTCGCGCTCCATGTCGCGCGAAAAACTGAGCTGGTTCTGGGTGAAGGCGGCCTGGCTGCCCATCATCACTGCCTGGCCGGCATCGGGGTTGCGACTCTTGCTCGCGGCGATCACGCCGAGGATCATGCCCGCGAGCATCAGCGGAAGCTGCTTGCTCTGCTTGGTCATCGTGCGCGCAATATGGCGCTGGGTGACGTGGGACATTTCATGCCCAAGCACTGTCGCGAGCTCGTCGCGGCTGCCGACAATGGCGATCAGCCCCAGGTTCACGCCGAGATAGCCGCCGGGCAACGCGAACGCATTCACGTCTCGGTCGCGGCCCAGGATGATCGTCCACGCAAAGCGCTCATCGAGTTCGGGCGTGAGTTCGCCGCGCGTGCGCGCCGCCGCGAGCAGGCGCTGCCAGATGTCATTCACGTATTCGACCAGCACCGGATCGTCGATGTAATCCGGGTCGCGGTATAGCTCGCGTGCGATCTGGTCGCCAAGGTGGCGCTCGGCGGCGGCGGTCATTTCGCCGCCATCGCCCATGCCAGGCAACTGCTGGGCGCGGACGGGGGCCGGCAACGCCAACTGGGCGGCGATCACCAGGGCGGCGCAAAGGGATCGCAGCGGACGGCGGGCGGGTCTCTGCGGTCTGGAGGATTCAGAAATCGGAGTCAAGCGCGGCATTCCTCATCAACGGCTCGGGCTCGTATGATGCGGCACTCCGCGGAACGTTCATAGATGAGCAACCTCACCCATTTCGATGCCCAGGGCCAGGCGCACATGGTCGACGTGGCGGCCAAACCCGCGACCCATCGTGTGGCCGTGGCGACGGGGCGTATCGAAATGCAAGCCTCGACGCTGGCCTTGATCGAGTCCGGCACGGCGAAAAAAGGTGACGTGCTGGGCGTCGCCCGGATTGCGGGGATTCAGGCGGCCAAGAAGACCAGCGATCTGATTCCGCTGTGCCATCCGTTGGCGCTGACGCGCGTGGCGGTTGAATTCGAATCCACCGGCGAGGCCACGCCCCAGGTCCGGTGCACCGCGACCGTCGAGACCATCGGGCCGACCGGTGTCGAAATGGAGGCATTGACCGCCGTTCAGGTGGCGTTGCTGACCATTTACGACATGTGCAAGGCGGTGGATCGGGGGATGCGGATTACCGACGTTCACGTGCTGGAGAAGCATGGAGGGAAGTCGGGGAGCTACGTCGCCGAAGGGTGAACACCCGGACTTGGGAATAGCGCCCACTCCGCAGGGTGGCGCTCGCACAGCCTTTCCGGACAGCAAAGCCGATTTTCTGAGGACAGGCGCTCCTGAAGCGCGTCGCCGCGGCTCCGCAAGCCTTTCAACGGGCATCCGCAATAACAACAAGTTGACAAAAGGCGCCATATCGCCGACCGGCGGCGTGCTGAGCGTCTGGGCGCCCAGACACAATCTGAAACGATCCTGTCCGAATGCAAATCGGCCACGTCCGTACTTCGAAAGTCCTCATCGTGAAAAAACAGATCAGCTTACGTTTCGCCGCGCGCCACCCGCGTGCTCAAGGTTTCACCTTGATCGAAGTCATGATCGTGGTCGCAATCATCGGAATCCTGGCCGCCATCGCCCTCCCCGCGTACAACGACTACATCCGCAGGGGCCAGATCCAGGAGGCATTCGGCTTTCTTTCCGACTATCGGACGAAGTTGGAACAGTATTACCAGGACAACCGCAATTACGGCACCAGCGCTGCATGCGCAACCGACTCGACCGCTAGCGCCTGGAACAATTTCGCGCCGAGCAGCGCGAAATATTTTGCCTTCACCTGCGCCACCAACACCACCACCGGCGACACCACTCAGCAAAGCTATACCGTCACGGCGACCGGCAATGCCGGAGGCGCGGTGGGGCAAACGTACACCATCAATCAGAACGGGGACCGCGCTACAACGCAATTCAAGGGCAGCACAGTCTCAGCGACGTGCTGGCTCATGAAGTCACCCACCTGCTGACGACAGGACGAGCCAGACCATGCGTCAACGCGGCTTCTCGCTTGTCGAACTCGTCATCACCCTTGCGGTGCTGGCAACGATCCTCGCCATTGCGGTGCCAAGCGTGGCCAACTGGTTGGGCAACGCTCGGATTCGAAATGTTGCGGACTCGATTCAGAACGGCGTCCAAATGGCACGGGCAGAGGCCATACGGCGCAACCAGAACGTGTCCTTCTGGCTGGTTGCCCTCAACGATCCTGGCGTTCTCAGCAACGATTGCACCCTCTCCGGCACCAGCGGTTCGTGGGTTGTGAGCATGAATTCGCCGGTGGGCCATTGCGCCGACGCCCCTTCGACCACCTCCTCGCCGATGCTCGTCACCGGTCGCGCTGTCGGTGACGGAGGCGCTGGAGCCACAGTCGCTTCCGTGCGATCCGACGGCTCGGACGGAAAGAGTGTGACTTTCGATGGTTTCGGAAGAGTCGCGAACACAGACCCCACCACGGGCCCCATCAGCCAGATCGATATCACGGGCGCCACATCCAGCGTCAATTTGCGCCTCATGGTCTCACCGATGGGGTTGGTGCGCATGTGCGACCCCCGCGTGACCAGCAACACTGATCCGCGCAAGTGCTGAAGCGAGAAAGAAGATGCACGCTCCACAAAGGAACCGCAGAAGACGGCAGGTCGGTGCCCGACACCACATCCGCGGCATCGCGCTGCTCGAAGTCCTTGTTGCCATGCTGATCTTCATCCTCGGCGTGATCGGGCTGGTCGGCCTGCAAGGTGCGATGACACGCGCGCAGACCGAGTCCAAGGTCCGTGCTGACGCTGCCATGCTCGCGGGCGACGTGGTGGGCCGCATGTGGTCAGACCTGACGAACATGGCGACCTATAGCGGCAGCGGTTGCGCCTCGCAGGCCCGGTGCAAGGAGTGGCAGAGCAAGGTGGCCAGCACCCTTCCGGGCGGCATCGGCGCGATTGCCGTCGACGCTCCGACCGGTGACGTTTCGATCACCATCACCTGGACCATGCCCGGGGGCCAATCCCACAAGTACGTCACGAGCACCACGATCGCGAAGGCCGGGAGCTGATATGCGCACCATGAAGTCATCGCTCTACGCGTCCTCCCGTGAGGGCGGCTTCACCCTGATTGAACTCATGGTCGGCCTCGTGCTGGGCATGCTCACGGTACTGGTCATCGCCCAGGTTCTAGTGCTCGCCGAAGGAAAGAAACGATCGGTGTCGATGGGAAGCGACGCGCAAGTCAACGGCGCGATGGCCCTCTACACACTGCAGCGCGAAATTCAGATGGCGGGCTACGGCGTCGCATCCAGCCCGGATGCGATGGGCTGCTCAGTCAAGGCGCAATTCGACACAAGCGCCCCGCTCACCTTCACACTGGCCCCAGTCGTCATCAACGACGGTGCCAACGATGCGCCCGACACGATCACGGTTCTTCGCGGCCGGACGTCAGGCTTCTCGGCGCCCATCGGTCTGTCGGGCGCTCACACGAATACCGACGACCACTTCGCCGTGAACTCGTCTTTCGGCGCCGTCGCCGGCAACATGATGATTGCCGTGCCGCAGTTGCAGAATCCCGGCACCAACTGGTGCACCTTGTTCAGCGTCACCAATGACAGCGCCTCGGCAAACACCACATTGAGCCCCACGGTCGTGCCGCACGTCCTGACCACTACCAGCAAGTGGAACCAGAACAGCGTGTTTCCGGCCGGCGGCTACGTCAAGGACGACTACCTGCTGAACGTCGGCTCGATGGTTTCGCGCACCTATTCGATCGACACGGCCAACAACGCGTACAACCTGCAGGTCGGCGACCTTTCCCTTGTCAACGGCCTGACGGCCTTCCAGGCCCTGTATCCGCAGATCGTCAACCTGCAAGCGCTCTATGGCAAAGGCACCAAGGACCCGAGCGGCAATGTCATCGTCGACACCTACGACAACGTCACGCCGCTCACCAACGCCGACTGGCAGCGCGTGGTCGCAATCCGCATCGCCGTTGTCGCGCGCAGCAACGAATACGAAAAGGACATTGTGACTGCGACACAGCCGCAATGGGACGTCGGCGCCACCGCAACGATCACCGGCCCCGCCACGGCGACGTGCAACGGCGCCAGCAAGTGCATCACGCTCAAGGTGAATCAACTGACCGATTGGCAGCACTACCGCTACAAGGTCTACGACGCGATCGTGCCCTTGCGCAATGTGCTCTGGAATTCCTGAAATCACCATGCATCTCCAAGCATCGCCCACCGTTCCGACTCTGCGCTCCCAGCGCGGCGTCTCGCTATTGTTTGCCCTGCTGGCGCTGGTCGCCCTGTCGCTTGCAACCCTTGCGCTGGTGCGCTCGGTCGATACCAGCACGCTGCTCTTGGGCAACATCGGCTTCAAGCAAGACGCCACTTCCGCGGCGGACCAGGCCGCGCGCCAAGCCATCAACTGGCTGACGCTCAACAACGCCACCTTGAATACCGACCTCCCCACCAGCGGCTACTACGCCAGCACGCAGGAACTCGCGACGGACGGAGTCACGATCAAACCGCCGGTCGATGTCACAGGCCAGATGTTGGCCACCACGGCCAATCGTCAGCTGGTGGACTGGGACGGCAATAACTGCCAAGGTGCGGCCAGCGGCAGCTACAACGGCTGCAGCGTGCTGTCGGCAAGCGCCGGCACCATCAACGGCAACGCAGCCCGCTACGTGGTGTTCAGGCTTTGCTCCAAGCCGGGCGACTTCCTGAGCGACAAGACCATCAATTGCGCGCAGCGGGCTGCCAGCACCGGCTCGTGCGGATCGAAGGGGGGCTTGAGTTACAGCGACAACCCATTGTCCTGCTCGACGACCAGCGCGTACTACCGCATCGTCGTGCGCGTCCTGGGCGTACGCAACACCGCCAGCTACACCGAAACGATCGTGCATTTCTGACGAGGGGTGCGCCGTCCGGCGCCAACGGAGAGAGGAACCTGCTGCCATGAAGAACACAATGACTGCCGCTTCGACGGCGCTTGGGCGATACGGGCTTGCCAATCAAGGGGCGAGATTGACGCTCGTCTGCGCCTTGATGCTTGCTGCGTTCGGGCAACTCGCGCGGGCCGGGGTGACCGATCTGTCGAATCAACCGTTGGCCACGCGTCCCACCGTGCAAGCCAAGCCCAATCTGCTGTTCATCCTGGACAACTCGGGCAGTATGGATTCGGCCTACATGCCCGATGACATGAGCGGAACCAGCACCTATGGCTACCGCTCGGCGCAATGCAATGGGGTCGCCTACGACCCGACGCTCACCTACGCACCGCCCCTCAATGCAGACGGCACGTCCTACCCAAACATCACTTTCGGCGCGGCCGTCCCGGATGATGGCTTCGTCACATCGAGCGGCACGACGGCGGACCTCACCCAGTCCAGCAACAACTACTACTACAACTATTCAGGTACTCAACCCAAGATGGGTTGGGTCTACAACACCAGCGGGCCGGTCAACAACACCTTCTACCAACAGTGCACGACCTCAAGCGGCACGACAAGCACGCTGTTCACCAAGGTCACGGTGACCGCCAATTCGGCTGAAGCGCAGAACTATGCGAATTGGTATTCGTACTATCGCAAGCGCTATCTGTTGATGCGCACGGCCATGGGTCGCGCCATCTCTGCGCTCGACTCCAGTTACCGGGTCGGCTTCAGCACGATCAGCGACAGGTCGGCGGTCGACGGCACCAACAACTTCCGCGACGTCAAGGACTTCGATAGCACGCAAAAGACGAACTTCTACAGCAGCCTCTACAACGCATCCCCAAGCGGCAATACGCCGCTGCGAGGCGCTCTCTCGAAGGCCGGCCGCTACTTCGCCAAAAAGGTCAGCGGGCAGACCTACGACCCGATGCAGTATTCCTGCCAGCGGAACTACGCGCTGTTGTCGACCGACGGTTATTGGAACACCGGTCTGGAGAGTACGAGTTCACCGAAATTCGGTCCTTACCAACTCGACAATTCGACACTGGTTGGAAGTCCCGATAGCACCGAATTGCGGCCCATGAAGGACGACGCCGCGAGCATCCTGACGTCGGTCACAACCTATACAGCTCCGGCAACGCAAAGCTCCATCGCCAATTACTCGAACACATGGACGTGGACGCGAACTGCAACCACGGCTTCGTCGACGAATACCGGAAACAAAAAAAATCCGAAATATTCTGTGTCGGCACAGACGCAGGTCTATACGGAGAACACGCAAGCGCGAACGGATACCACTCCCCAGTCCGCAACGGCCACCTACACCGTCACGGTCGTCACTAGGGACGGTGTGGCCGCCACTCCTGTCACCAGTCCGGTGACCTATTCCTCGTGGACCAACACGGCCGCCGCGACCTCCAATATCGTTGCCGGCACCGACAAAGGCGCACCGAAGGCCGGCAGCACCTGGGTGAACAGCGGAAGTCCGGTCGTCACCACGCAAACCACTGCCGGCAATGACACGCCCAGCTATTCGAACCCTGTCAACAATGGATATGGCTCTTGGGTCGCGGGAACCACTGGCACCACTTCCCCAGTCATTGGTCAGTACGTGTCAAACACTGTCACGACACCTTCCACCTCGGGAGGCTCGCCCAACACGTTGGCCGACGTCGCCGACTACTACTACAACACCGATCTGCGAAACACCTCGCTGAACAATTGCACTTCTACGAGTTCAGGCAGCAGCCAGGACGTCTGCGCCGACATCGTCCGGCCGGCAGGCGCCGACACCAATATCAAGCAGCACATGAATACGTTCACCATCGGTCTCGGGGTGAGCGGTACCTTGCCGTACGATCGAAGCTACCTGACGCAGACCGCCGGCACCTATGTAGATCTGACCAGCGGTGCGTTGAATTGGCCCACTCCTGCGGCAACGAGCAATGGCGGCAATGCCACCAACGTCGACGACCTCTGGCACGCCGCCGTGAACGGTCGAGGCCAGTACTATTCGGCGCTGAACGCCGGCCTCTTGGCGGACGCCATCAACGGCGTCATCACGTCCGTCCAACAAGTCTCGGGCTCGGCGTCGGCCGCTTCCACCAGTTCGCTCGAACTCGTGGCGGGCAATAACAATCAGGTCTACAAGGCAAGCTACACCACGGAATCGTGGACCGGCGACCTCCAGGCTTTCGCGCTCAACGGGGCGGACGCCACGATCGCCACCACAGCATCCTGGTCGGCGCAGGCCAAGCTCGATACGACGGCCGCCGCCAATCGCAAGATCTACTTCAAGGGAACGAGCGGACTACAGAGCTTCGACTACAGCAACCTGAGCACGGCACAGCAGGGCTACTTCAACAACCTTTGTTCGCAGGCCTTGGTAGCGGCGCAATGTGCGACGCTTTCGACCAGCGACAAGGCGCTCGCCAATACAGGCGCCAACCTCGTCGACTACCTGAAGGGTGTCCGGAGCTACGAGTCGGCCGTGACGACGGCCACCACCGGCATCAGCGCCACCAGCGCAGCGCTCTATCGCAAGCGCGACCACTTGCTCGGCGACATCATCAACGGCGCGCCGGTCCACGTCGGCGTGCCGCCCTTCAAATACGGCGATGCCGGCTACGCCGACTTTGTCACGGCACAGAGTACCCGCAAGAACGTGGTCTACGTCGCCGCGAACGATGGCATGTTGCACGCCTTCTCGGCCGATCCATCCGACGGCGGCACCGAACTCTGGGCCTACGTGCCCAGCGCGGTGATGCCGAATCTCTACAAGCTCGCGGACTCGAGCTATGCGTCGAAGCACCTGTACTACGCGGACGGCGCGCCGGTGATGGCCGATATCAAGGTAGGAAGCACTTGGAAGACGATTCTCGTCGCGGGGCTCAACTCGGGCGGTAGCAGTTATTACGCGCTCGATATCACCGATCCGAACAACCCGCAGGCGCTCTGGGAGTTCACCGACGCCAACATGGGCTTGAGCTACGGCAACCCGATGATCGCCAAGCGCGCCGACGGCACCTGGACGGTCGCAATCACCTCGGGCTATAACAACACCAGCGGCGACGGCAAGGGCCATATGTATTTGCTCAATGCCAATTCCGGCGCCAAGCTCCTGGACATCTCGACTGGCGTGGGCAGCGCCACCGACCCGAGCGGCCTGGCCAAGATCAACGCCTGGATCGACAACACGGCCGACAACACGGCCAAGCGCTACTACGGCGGTGACCTGAAGGGCAATGTCTGGCGCTTCGACGTCGACAACCTCGTCGCGCCGAACCAGGCCGCCATGTTGCTCGCCAAACTGCAGATCGACACGAGCACGCCGCAGCCGATCACGACCAAACCTGAGTTGTCGGAGCCCTCCGGCAAGCCCGTAGTGATTGTGGCGACAGGGCGCTACCTTGGTACTTCCGACATCGCCGACACGACCCAGCAAAGCGTGTACGGGATCAAGGACAATCTGACAGCGACCGGATGGGGCGACGTGCGCGCCGACACGACGAACTTCGTGCAGCAGACCTTCACGCTGAACGGGCCTTCAAATACAGCCACCAACGCTGCAGTGTCGGACACCACTGTCGACTGGACCGTCAAGGGCGGTTGGTGGATTGACCTGCCGCATTCGGGCGAACGCGTGGCCACCAGCCTGGGCCTGCAATTCAACACGCTGGCGATTGCAAGTGCCATCCCGAATGGCGACGCCTGCGCGTCGGGCGGCTCATCCTGGCGCTACTTCCTCGATGTGACAAACGGCGGCGTTGTGACCACCAATCCGTCTGGCGAGCTGTGGAGCAGCAACTCGCTGATCGTTGGCCTGAGTTGGGTCAAGGACACCAACGGCAATGTGCGCATGATCGAGCAGGGCAGCAACGGGGATATCAGGACCGAGATTCCGCCCACGCAGCCGATGACGGGCAGTGGCAGCGCGCATCGGACCTCGTGGCGCGAATTGACGGACTGAGGTGTCGATGACGGTCGCGGCGCGGGCGACCGGCGGACCGCGTCGCTCGCTGCGATGGTCGTCGGTTGATGCACGGCATGCGCTGCCGCTGTGCGTTGCGGTGTCTATGGCGGCTCACCTCCTGCTGATCACGATGCGTACTCCCTCGGAACTCCCGAGGCACGCGGCACATTGGCCTGTTGGCTCGCCGACGGCGCTGCAGGTACGGTTGGTTCAGGCGGGGCCGAGCGTGAGTTCGGGTATTCGGCCAATCGAGAAGACGATGACTGCTGCACCGTTGAGGACACGGGAGCCGACATCTCCAGCCCGCCCCCACATTACGGCGCATTCGATTCCCACAACTGGCACAACAGGTACGGGAGCAGCAGAGCAGTTTCCTATCGACACGCCGACCGCAGCCGAGCCGGACACGCCGCTGATTGCCACGTCGACGGTAACAGCCCCGCAAGAAGACTACGTGCCGCGCCCTCTGCTGTCCAAGCCGCCAGTAGCGCAGACCCCCGTGATCATTGCGACACCGGACAGCGAATCCGCCGCGGGCAGACAAGTCGGAATTCTTTCGCTGTTCATTGACGAGAACGGCCATGTGCAGCACGTCGCCGCCAATGACTCCGGGCTGCCTCCCGCGTTCGAACAAGCCGCACGCGAGGCGTTCACGGCCGCACAATTTTCGCCCGGCCGGATCGACGGGCGAGCGGTCAAATCGCGAATGCGGGTAGAGGTGGTTTTTGAGTAAGCACTCAGTCCCATAAGCGCTGGAAGTGCCCGTCTGTGCACGGGTATCTCGATCCGTGTGGAGTAGCACATTCTGCCGGCCCTCTCGCCACACGCCCTTCATCAAGGCGTCCGCACGGGTTCGCGACATCCACGCTGTCTTGCATCAACCCGTCGGCGACGCGTCACGGGGGCAAGGCCAGCCATGCGGAGACTTACGGGCTGCCAGATCATGCGGTTGAAAGTGAGGGCGGCTACTGCCGCTCGGTTAAGCGACTTTGCTACTGCCGGGTCAGTACGGCCTCCACCGCGCCGCGCGCTTGTCAGCCGTCCTCGCCACCGGGACGCAGTGGCGCCTGATGAAATAAACCTCGGGGAACTGCGGACGCAAAAAAGCCGCCCGAAGGCGGCTCTCTTTTGAGGCTGATTGGCTTAGCGGCAGCTGGAAGGAGCGTACTTCGCGAGCAGAGTGCCAGCGGTTGCGGGTGCGCCAGCACCAAGCGCGCCACATGCCCATGAGAGAGCATCGGTAGGCGGTGTTTGCGCGCTGCCGGTTGAGTCAGGAAGCGCGGTTGCATTTGCAATGCCGCCAGTGTAAGGATGAAGAATCAGCGTCCCTCCGCCCGTTTGAATGGATGCGGTGTAGGTAATTGTGACGTCGCCAGTCTTCGGATCAATCGCGATGTCACCGACGCTGGCCGTGGCAGAAGGCTTGGTCCAGCCGAGGTCATACTGCTTCCCATTGGCTGAGTTCTCGGCCACCGTGGTCTTTGCAGCGCTGGCGAGCGACAGCCCTTCCGTCACTTTCGCGCGAATCGTGTAGTCCTGGTAGGCCGGCAGAGCGACTGCAGCCAAAATGCCGATGATCGCCACAACGATCATCAATTCAATAAGGGTGAAACCCTTTTGCACATTGCGTGCGATGGAACGACGGTTCATTTCAGTTACTCCAGGTTGGTTTTGAGGGCCCGAGGCGAGCCCTCGGTGCGCTCATGTAACCGCAGCATCCATGCCATGCCGCCATATCCCTCCTAAAGCCCCTCGCACCGCCAACTTGTTCACGTTCGAGTTACAACGTGTGACAAATTCTGTTGCAACTGGCAGACGGCAGATGACATTTTTGTCACCCCACGCACAAGTCTCGTCAGACCGCCAAAATCCCAGCCGTCTGCAACCACCGAATGTCCCACCCCTTCTTGCCCTGCCCTTGCGATCCATCCGCCAACAGGTCGATCTGGCTCATGATCTCGCCCGTCTCCGCCGGCTTGGTATGGGTGATGTAAATCGGATAGTTCTTGCCCACAGCAATCTGCGCCAATTCCCCCGCCAGCGACGCCGGCGAAAGATGCAGGCTCCGCTGAGCCAGCGCCTGCTCCCGATTGCTGAATGCCGTCTCGATCACCAGCATCGCCACATCGAGCTGATTCACCCGATCCCAAAATGGCGCGTTGCGCTCCGTGTCCCCGCTAAAGACCCAATTCGGCCCGCCTTGCGCGCTGCGAACCGCATAGCCGCAGGCCGGAACCGTATGCACGGCAGGCAACACTTCAATGTGCTTGAGCGCCGCCGTCCCCAGTTGCAGCTGCTGCCCAATCACCAGGTCATGAAAACTGACGAACGGCGCCTCGCGGCTCGGAATGCTCGCGAAGTCCGGCCAGATGACGTTATTGAAGACATGCGCACGCAGCGCCTCGATGGTGGCCCGCAATGCATGCACACGCAACGGCCGCGTACGAAGGTTCGCGACAGAATCAAGCATCAAGGGAAGAGAGGCGACGTGATCCAGGTGCGAATGCGTGATCACCACGTCGTCGATGGCAGCCATTTCCTTGAGCGTCAGATCACCAACGCCGGTGCCGGCGTCGACCAGCAGGTCGCTGTCGACCAGGAAAGAGGTCGTGCGGCAGTCCTTGGCGATGGCGCCGGAGCACCCCAACACACGCACCTGCATTTAGCGAGACCTTTGACCTTTCAGCCTTTCGGCTGTTATTTCGATTCGAACCGGGTCGCACCGTCCCAGTCTGGGTCCTTGGGCTGCAACGATTGCGAGGCTAATCGCTGCGCATACAGCTGGTAAAGGACTTTTTGCGCATCCGTGGTGTGCAGGTTTGCCAGCATGGCTTGACCTTGCTGCCAGTCTTGCGCGCGGTAGGCAGAAAGGACGCAATTCCAGCGTTCGAGCTCGTCGGCTTGCGATTTGGCCACGCCGTCCCGCCTGCCGACGGGCGTAAAGATCCGAACCATCTTCAGCTTTCCCTGGACCCGCACGCAGTCAAGCTCCTGCCAGACGAACGAAGGCGCCAACGATTGCGTCGCCTCGCTGGCGACGATCTCGACACCATAGTGCACGCCCAAGCCCTCGATTCTGGACGCCAGATTCACCGCGTCCCCGACCACGGTATAGCTGCGGCGCACGGCGGAGCCCATGTCCCCGACGCTCATGACGCCGGAGTTGAGGCCGATCCCGACATTGATCTGCGGACGGCCTGTCTTGCGATGGACCTCGTTCAGATCGCGCACGTCCGCAGCCATGTCCAAGGCGGCTCGGACGGCCAATTCGGCGTGATCGGGCGTGTCGACGGGCGCACCCCAAAACGCCATCACGCAATCACCCATGTATTTGTCGACAGTCCCGCGATGCGCGCTGATGATCTCCGTCAGGCGGCTGAAGATGGTGTTCAGAAAATCCTGCAGCTCGACAGGCGCCATCTGTTCGGCCATCTGCGTGAAGCCGCGCATGTCGCAGAACATCACGGTGAGTTCCTTGCTCTCTGCGCGCATGCTGTAGCGCTCGGGGTCCGCGCGCATTTCGACGACGAGTTCGGGGGGCACGTAGGTGCCGAACAGGTTGGCCAGCCTCCGGCTCGCGCGCGATTCGACGAGGTAACCCCAGCTCATATTCAGAATGAAGGCCGACACGATCATGACCAGGGTGGAGCCCAAGGGCAGAACGAGGTTGGCCTGGAGGAATAGCCAGGTATTGATGCCCACGGCCGCGCCGATGGTGAGCAGGGCAATCAGCACGGCGCGCGGCGCGCTACTCAGCGAGAGGCCGAAGGCCAGCACGAGGCCGGCAACCAGCACGACGACCAACTCATAGCCGGGGGCATAGTCCGGAATGCCGCGCATGCGGCCGTCCAGCAAACCGGAAACGATGTTGGCATGCACTTCGACGCCAGGAAAGGCAGCGCCTCCAGGCGTGGATCTCAGGTCTTCCAGGCCAGGCGCCGTTGAGCCGACGAGAACGATCTTGCCCTTCAACTGGCCGGGCTCCAGCACGCCGCGGATGACGTCGGCAGCAGAGATGTGCTGGAACGAGCCACCGGACGCGCCGCCCGGCCCGCGAAACGGCACCAGCATGCTGGCGGTCGCGTTCACGGGAATGCGCACGGTTCCCGAGGCCGTCGCCAATGCCAGCGCTTCGAGAGGCGGCGGCCCGCCTTGCGGACCGTTTGGCGCGAAGACCGGGCGAACGGCACGTGAGCCGACAGCCATCCGGTACACGGTCAGCGCCAGGGATTCGTAATAGCCAGGCTGCGCGACCTCCCCCGTATAGCGGGCGATCAACGGCACCGACCGGACGATGCCGTCCTGGTCCGCATCGAACACCACGTTGAGAAAGCCGGCCGCCGGCGCGGCACGCGCGAGTTGCGGGATGCTGCCGACGAAGCCATTCCATCGCGTCGTATACGTGCGTCCCTCGGGAAAGGCCCCCGGGGGCAAGACCGGGACCGACAACTGCCCTTTGTTGCGCGGCTCCCGCGTTTGCGTGAAATAGAAGCCCAGCGCAACCCGCCGACCTGTGAGCGTCTTCGCGAAGGCGGTGTCGTGGTCGAGTTCGGATGCGAAGCGTTTGATTTCGTCGACCACATCGGGGCGGGCGGACAGAGGCCCCTGGGCCAGTCGTCGAAGGGGCTCGACGCCGGAACTCGCATCGGGTTCGACAAAGAGAACGTCGAAGCCCAGCACCTCGGCCTGCTGCCGCTCCATCACTTCGGTGGTGAGTTGCGCCAACAGGTCGCGACTCCAGGGCCACTGGCCGAGCTGTTGCAGGCTGCGATCGTCGACGTCGACGATCACGATGCGCGGATCGAGCGTGTTCGGCATCGTCGCGCGCAGGCGCGTGTCATAGATGAAGTAGTCGAGCGCCTCGACAAAGGGTAGATGCCAGCCGCCCACCACATGCGCCACGGCGAGCGCGACCGGCAAGAGAGTGACTGCGACCCGCGCCCAGCGCTGGCGCAGCGCGTTCATTGTTGCGCGCGGCCGCGGATTGCTGCGTACCGCGGCGAGGGATCAGCTGACGACGAACTGCATCCGCGTGCCGCCCAGTTCGAGCACATCGCCGTCCTGCAAGGCCACCGCTTCACTGCCGAGCGGCTCGCCGTTGAGGGCGGTACCGCCGTCGATGGGCGCCACCACATAGCCGTGCAGCCGGCGGGTGACGGCCGCGACAGCGACACCGGGCTTGCCGATGGTCGTGACGACTTTTTGCAGGGAGAGCTCGCGTCCGGCACCGCTGCCGGAAAGAACACGGATGACCGCCACTCCGGCAGTTCCGCCACCGAGGGGGGCCTGGACAGTGGGCGCGGAAGAAAGCGGGATCGGGCCGGACGGCGCGGGGGGAACGACGGCGCGAACCGCGGGCGTGCTCTCTGTCGCGCTCGCACTCGCGGTCGCGAGATAGCGAATCTTGTACTTGCCAACCTCGATGATGTCGTTCTGCTCGAGCGCCTGCTTCTTGATGGCACGGCCGTTGACGTAGGTACCGTTGGTGCTGTTGAGATCTTCCAGGTAGACATCGCCGCCGATCATGTGCAGCACGGCATGTTCGCCGCTGATGGCGAGATTGTCGACCACGATGTCGTTGTACGGCCGGCGACCCAGCGTGGTCCGGTCCTTGGCAAGCGTCACCTCCTTGATGACGACGCCATCGATCGACACGATCAATTTCGGCATGGCCGACTCCTGGATCTCATTTTTCTGTTCACAGTAGGCCCCTGCGGCGGAAGTTCCTTGATCTTGGCTATCCAGGTTCCTCGGACGCTCCAACTCCGCTTGCACGGGCCAGGACAACCGAAATGTTATCCCGTCCCCCATTGTCGTTCGCAGTTGCAACCAAAAGTGTTGCTTTTTCTGGGAGATCGATATTCTGTAACAAAAGTGTGAAAAGCTGCGCGTCCGACACCATCTCGCTCAAGCCATCGGAACATAGCAGAAACAGGTCGCCAGCACGCACGCTGTGCTCGTGCATTTCGAGTTCGACATGGCGCTCGATGCCGAGCGCCCTTGTTACAAGATTGCGGTGCGGCGACAGGATGGCCTGCTCCGGCGTGATCGCGCCGGCGTCGAGTTGCTCCTGCAGCAGGGAGTGATCGCGCGTGAGCAGTTCGAATTTTTCGCCGCGCAACCGGTAGCAGCGGGAATCGCCGATGTGACCCACGATGGCGCGTTGCTGGCCGAAGGCAGCCAACACCAGGGTCGTGCCCATGCCCTGCAATTGCACGTTCGCAATGCCTGCCTCGAGGATGGCCGAATTGGCTTCATCGGTGCCGGCTTGCAAGGCCCGGCGAACCGCCTTCGGGTGCGCTTGCGGCCCTGCATGGGCGAGCCACCGGCCGAAGCTGGCCTGGAGCAGCGCGATCGCCATGCCGCTGGCGACTTCACCGCCGTTGTAGCCGCCCATGCCGTCGGCCAGGAGAACCAGGCCCAAGGAGGCATCGAAGGCGATGGTGTCCTCGTTGTTGGCGCGTACCCGCCCCGGGTCGGTCAGGGCGGCGAAATCCCAGGTCAGAGCGCCGGTTTCCGGAGATGCGGGTGCGCCCAGGTTCGCCATGGTCGTTCGTTGGAGGATCAGGCGGCCAGCTTTTCAGTGTGTCCGCGGCGTTGCAGCCAACGGCCAACCACCACCACGAAGACCGCGCCGGTGATCGCGCCGGCGTAGTGCAGCCAAGGGTTGCTCGCCAGGACATCGGTGAGGATGGTGTCGCTGACGATCGTCTCGCCACCGACCCAGCCGATGAGAGCGGCGCCGAGCATGACGATGATGGGAAAACGTTCCATGAGCTTGATCATGAGCGTACTGCCAAAAATCACCAGCGGAATACTGATTGCAAGGCCAAGAACCAGCAGAACCATGCTGCCCTGGGCCGCGGCCGCCACGGCGATCACGTTGTCCAGGCTCATGACCAGGTCGGCCAGCAGGATGGTTCGCACGGCGGCAAGCATGCTGCCGTATTCCTTCTCTTCGCCGCCGTCGTCTTCCTCTTCGCCGAGCAATTGCGTACCGATCCACAGCAGCAACGCGCCGCCGACGATCTGCAGATAAGGCAGCGCGAGTAACTTGGCGGCAACCACGGTAAGGATGATCCGCAGCACCACCGCGGCGCCCGAACCGAACAGCACGGCCGTGCGCTGCTGCTGAGGCGGGAGCGAACGCGCCGCCATGGCGATCACGACGGCGTTGTCACCCGACAGGATGATGTTGATCCAGACGATCTTGAGAAGACCGATCCAGAAGTCCGCGGTTTGCAAATATTCCATGTCTCAGGCCACTTGTTATTCGATTGAAAAAGCGCCCGCAACCTGAATTGCGGGCGCCCTTTCTTGTGTGGTTCAGTACGCTGGCGCGATTATCAGATAAGCGCCTTCAGGCGTTTTGCCAGCTCCGAGAAATTACGCGTCACGGTGAATCCGCATTCTTCCATGATGGCGAGCTTGGCGTCCGCGGTGTCGGCGCCGCCGGAAATCAGCGCGCCAGCATGACCCATGCGCTTGCCGGGTGGCGCAGTCACGCCGGCGATGAAACCGACGATCGGCTTCTTCATGTTGTCCTTGCACCAGCGTGCCGCATCGGCCTCGTCGGGGCCGCCGATTTCGCCGATCATGATGACCGCATCGGTGTCGGGATCGTCGTTGAAGGCCTTCATCACGTCGATGTGCTTGAGGCCGTTGATCGGATCACCGCCGATACCCACGGCGCTCGACTGGCCGAGACCGATTTCGGTCAGTTGAGCCACGGCTTCATAGGTCAGCGTGCCGGAGCGGCTGACCACGCCGATGCGGCCCTTGCGGTGGATGTGACCGGGCATGATGCCGATCTTGATTTCGTCGGGCGTGATCAGGCCGGGGCAGTTCGGGCCGAGCAGCAGCGTCTTCTTGCCGCCGGCGGCTTCCTTGGCCTTCATCTTGTTGCGCACTTCGAGCATGTCGCGCACCGGGATGCCTTCGGTGATGCAGATCGCCATGTCCAGGTCGGCCTCGACAGCTTCCCAGATCGCGGCGGCAGCGCCAGCCGGCGGCACGTAGATCACGGACACGGTGGCGCCGGTCTGCGTCGCGGCTTCCTTGACGGAGCCGAAGATCGGGATGTTGAAGATCGACTCGCCGGCCTTCTTCGGATTCACGCCGGCCACGAAGCAGTTCTTGCCGTTCGCGTATTCCTGGCACTTCTCGGTGTGGAATTGGCCGGTCTTGCCGGTGATGCCTTGCGTGATGACTTTGGTGTCTTTGTTGATGTAGATCGACATGACGTTTCCTTAGGCTTTCTTGACTGCTGCCACGACCTTCTGGGCCGCTTCCGCCATGGTGTCGGCGCTGATGATCGGCAGGCCCGAATCGGCCAGCAGCTTCTTGCCTTCGACTTCGTTGGTGCCCTTCATGCGCACGACCAGCGGCACTTGCAGGTTCACGGCCTTGCAGGCTGCGATCACGCCGGTGGCGATGGTGTCGCACTTCATGATGCCGCCGAAGATGTTGACGAGGATGGCCTCGACATTCTTGTTCTTCAGCATGATCTTGAAGGCTTCGGTGACCTTCTCGGGGGTGGCGCCGCCGCCAACATCGAGGAAGTTGGCGGGCTCGCCGCCGAAGAGCTTGATGGTGTCCATGGTCGCCATCGCGAGGCCGGCGCCGTTCACCAGGCAGCCGATGTTGCCGTCGAGGCTGATGTACGCGAGGTCGAACTTGCTGGCTTCGACTTCGGCCGCGTCTTCTTCGTCGAGGTCGCGCAGGGCGACGATTTCGGGGTGGCGGAACAGCGCGTTGCTGTCGAAGTTGAACTTGGCGTCGAGCGCAACGACGTTGCCCTTGCTGTCGCGGTTGAGCGGGTTGATCTCGACCAGCGAGGCGTCCGTCTCCATGTAGCAGGTGTAGAGCTTCTTGAAGACATCCACGGCCTGGGCGGTGGAGTCGGCCGGGATGCCGATGGCGTCCGAGATCTTCTTGGCTTGCGCGTCACCGAGGCCGGTGAGCGGATCGACGAACTCGGTGACGATCTTCTCGGGCGTGGAGTGAGCCACTTCCTCGATGTCCATGCCGCCTTCGCTGGAGGCGATGATCGCGACCTTCTGCGTGGCGCGGTCGGTCACGACCGAGACGTAGTATTCCTTCTGGATGTCGGCGCCGTCCTCGATGTAGAGGCGGCGGACCTTCTGGCCTTCAGGGCCGGTCTGGTGCGTCTTGAGCTGCATGCCGAGGATTTCGCTGGCGAGCTTCTTGACGTCTTCGATCGACTTGGCGACCTTGACGCCGCCACCCTTGCCGCGGCCACCCGCGTGGATCTGGGCTTTGACAACCCAGACCGGGCCGCCGAGCTTCTGAGCGGCCTCGACCGCCTCCTGCACTGTGTACGCCGGAATGCCACGGGGCACAGGCACGCCGAACTTGGCAAGAATTTCCTTGCCTTGGTACTCGTGAATCTTCATGAGGGTGTCTCTCGGAACGGGGTTTAGAGATCGGGAGAAATTTTGGCTGTTGTCCGCGGGCCACGGCGCCTGACGGCGGGGGCGGCGAACAGCAGGGGACTGTATCATGGTGCGCCGCACCAAGGTCTGACCCTTGCGCTGTGGTCAATACGTAGTTACTCCAGAGCTTTTCGAGGCCCTACCATGCCCAAGGTCTTCATTGATGGCGAAGCCGGCACCACCGGCCTCCAGATCCGCGAGCGGCTTCAGTCGATGCCGAACATCGAACTCGTGAGCATCGCCCCCGAGTTGCGAAAGGACGTCGCCGCCAAGCGCCAGTTGATGGCGGGTGTCGATCTCGTGGTCCTGTGCCTGCACGACGATGCCGCGCGCGAATCGGTGGCACTGATCGATCAGCTCGAAGGCCGCCGCCCCAAGATCATCGATGCCTCCACCGCGCACCGCACGGCAGAAGGCTGGGTGTTCGGATTTCCTGAACTCGCGGCAGGCCAGAAAGACGCGGTGGCAAAGGCCGAACGCGTGGCCAACCCGGGCTGCTATGCAACGGGCGCCATCGCCATCGTTCGCCCTCTGGTCGACGCCGGCCTGCTTCCGCCCGGATTCCCGATCGCCCTCCCCTCCGTCAGCGGCTATTCCGGCGGCGGACGCACCATGATCGAAGCGTACGAAAAGGGCGAGGCGCCGGCGTTTGAAACCTACGCGCTCGGACTCAAGCACAAGCACATTCCCGAGATCATGAAATACACCGGCCTGACCCGTCGGCCGGTGTTCATTCCGTCGGTCGGCAACTTCAAGCAAGGCATGCTGGTTCAGTTGCCGCTGCACCTCGACGACCTGCCCGACCGCCCCAAGGCCGGCGACCTGCACGATGCCCTCGCCTCGCACTACGCGAAGAGCAATACGCCGGAGCAATTCGTGAAGGTGCTTCCGCCCACCACGGACGGCAAGCTCGATGCGGTGGCGCTCAACGACACCAATCAACTCGAGATTCGCGTGTTTCCGAATGAAGACCATCGGCACGCCGTCGTGATCGCCCGACTCGACAACCTGGGCAAGGGTGCGAGCGGCGCGGCCGTCCAGAACATGAAGCTGATGCTGGGGATCTAGCTCGCCCCCAGGTTGCCCGCACTTCGTGTCGGGCGCCCACCCCCTACCGGGGGCAACACCAGCGGGCCGGTGTTATTCATCGGGGTCGTAGCGTAGTACCTTGGAGACCACGGCGCCGTTGAATCCGCGCGCCAGCAGGAATCGCGTCTGCTTCGCTCGCTCCGTCCCATCCTGCGGAAGGGCATCGAAGCGGCGGCGCCACACTTCACGAGCCCGGTCCAGTTCGCTGCCTTGCAGGCTTGCGACTGCTTCAGCGACAGCCTCGGGCGCGATGCCTTTGTGAAGCAGTTCCTGGCGCACACGCGCCGCGCCATGCCGCGCTGCGCGCTGATGCAGCACCGACTGCACCACCCTCGCCTCGCTGATGAAATCCTTGGCGGTCAGTTCGTCCAGCGCGCGCGACAGCTCGCCGGGTTGTTCCTCGTATTTCGCGAGCTTGCGTTCAAGCTCCGCGCGTGAGTGTTCGCGCTGGCTCAGCAGGCGAAGCGCGCGGCCCTTGAGGGATGGTGCGGCAAAGGCCATGACATGAATGATCGCTGCGTGTCAAAACCGCGCCCGCCGCGTCGGCGGGTGCTTCTGCAGGAAGCCTTACTTCCCGGCTTTCTCGGCCTTCTCGGCCGGTGCGTCCGCCGCCTCGGTCAGCAGCAGCGGGATGCCCAGCGATTCGCGCACCTTGTTCTCGATTTCGCGCGACAGCTCGCGGTTCTCGCGCAGGAACTCACGCGCGTTATCGCGGCCCTGCCCGATCTTCTCGCCGTTGTAGGCGTACCAGGCGCCCGACTTGTCGACGATCTTGGCGGTCACGCCCATGTCGATGATCTCGCCCTCCCGACTGATGCCTTCGCCGAAGAGGATGTCGAACTCCGCAGTCTTGAAGGGCGGCGACACCTTGTTCTTGACCACCTTGACCTTGGTCTCGTTGCCGATCGCCTCGTCGCCCTTCTTGATGGTGCCGATGCGACGGATGTCCAGGCGCACGGAGGCGTAGAACTTCAGCGCATTGCCGCCGGTGGTGGTTTCGGGCGAGCCGAACATCACGCCGATCTTCATGCGGATCTGGTTGATGAAGATGACCATGCAGTTGGTCTTCTTGATGGTGGCCGTGAGCTTGCGCAGCGCCTGGCTCATGAGGCGTGCTTGAAGGCCGGGGAGCGAGTCGCCCATTTCACCTTCGATTTCGGCCTTGGGCGTGAGCGCGGCGACCGAGTCGACCACGATCAGGTCGACCGCGCCCGAGCGAACCAGCGAATCGACGATCTCGAGCGCCTGCTCGCCGGTGTCGGGCTGACTGATGAGCAGGTCGGACAGGTTCACGCCGAGCTTCTGGGCGTATTGCACGTCGAGTGCGTGTTCGGCATCGACGAAGGCGCAGGTGCCGGCCTGGCGCTGCATTTCGGCGATGACCTGGAGGGTGAGCGTGGTCTTGCCCGAGGATTCCGGACCGTAGATCTCGATCACGCGGCCGCGCGGCAGGCCGCCGACGCCAAGCGCGATGTCGAGACCCAGCGAGCCGGTAGAGACCACCTGGATGTCTTCGAGCGCTTCGCCCTCCCCCAGACGCATGATCGCGCCCTTGCCGAACTGCTTTTCGATCTGGGCCAGGGCGGCCTGCAGGGCCTTGGCCTTTTCGCTGCTGGCGACCGAGATGCTTGTGCCCTTGACGACTGCGTCCATGTGAAAACTCCTTGAATATCAATGGGTTGTATTGGATTCATCCATCTGCTTTTAACCACAGGCTGGATGCTTGAACAGTAGTGTAGGGGCTGATGAATGGGCGATGGTCTGTTTTTTGGTCAGTTTGCTTTACTATCGATCGACGATGACTGACGCGGCATTCTCAATCGACCATGACGCCTGGCGGCAAACCCATCTGGGCCGGTTGCTGGGTCACGCCATGCGCCGCTTCGACGAACGCGTGCTGGCGTTGATGGCCCACGACGCCGAGGTGCCACTGGCGCTTTCCAACCTCGCGGCACGCGCGCAGGTGAGCGCAGCCCACATCCACATCACGCGGCATCTGTCGCGCGAAGGCTCGCGCCTCACGGACCTGGCTGAACGCGCAGGAATGACCAAGCAGGCCATGGGCACGCTGGTCGACCAGTGCGAGGCTTGGGGCCTGGTGACGCGCGGCCCCGATCCGCTCGATGCGCGCGCGCGCCGCGTGATGTTCACCACCGATGGACTGGCGTGGCTGGAAGCCTTCCGAAACGCGGTGGCCCAGGCCGAAGCCGAGTTCCGCGCGAGCGTCGGCGATGACGTCGCCACCGTGGTAACCATCGGACTCGAAGCCTATGCCGCGTCCTAGAATTCCGGAAGGGCGGCGGCCTGTGCAAGCCGCGATGTCTGGAGGCACGGGATGCGAATACTGATTGCGGAAGATGACCAAGTGCTGGCCGACGCGCTGCTGCGAAGCCTGCGCACCTCCGGCTCGGCGGTCGACCACGTGGCAACGGGGTCCCAGGCCGACGCCGCACTGATGACGAACAGCGAGTTCGATCTGCTCATTCTCGATCTCGGCCTGCCCAACATGCATGGCCTCGAGATCCTCAAGCGACTGCGCGCCCGCGGCTCGCAACTGCCGGTGCTGGTGCTGACCGCGGCCGACAGCGTCGAGGAACGGGTCAAGGGCCTCGATTACGGCGCGGACGACTACATGGCCAAGCCTTTTTCGTTGCAGGAACTGGAGGCGAGGGTGCGCGCGCTCACGCGGCGCGGCATGGGCGGCACCAGCAACGCCATCAGGCACGGCCCGCTGGTCTACGACCAGGCCGGCCGTGTCGCGACCATCGACGGCAAGATGATCGAACTCTCGGCACGCGAACTCGGCCTGCTCGAAGTGCTGCTGCAACGTGCAGGCCGCCTGGTGAGCAAGGACCAGTTGGTTGAACGCCTGTGCGAGTGGGGCGAGGAAGTCAGCCTCAACGCCATCGAGGTCTATATCCACCGCCTGCGCAAGAAGATCGAGAAAGGCCCGGTTCGCATCGCCACGGTGCGCGGCCTCGGCTACTGCCTCGAAAAGATTCCCTCCTGATGCGCCAACGCGCGTAGCCTGGGCAAGCCGGGTGAAACTTTTTCAGCGCGCGCAGCGCTCTCTTTTCGGCGAGATCCTCGACTGGATGCTGACGCCGCTCCTGCTCCTGGTGCCGGTCAGCATCGGGGTCACGTGGTTGGTGGCACAGGGCATTGCCAACGCGCCGTTCGACCGCGCCCTCGAATCCAATATCCAGACGCTCGCACGACTGGTCGAGGTCGAGCATGACCGGGTCCAGTTCGTCCTGCCGCAGCCGGCGCGCGAGATCCTGAGCGGCGACGACGTGGACCGCGTGTACTACCAGTTGCTCGACGGACACGGCACGCTGCTCAGCGGCGAGCGGGACGTGCCGTTTCCCGGCACGGACGATCCGCCGTCGCCGGGCGTGGTCTACCTGAGCAGCAGCGAGATCCATGGGCAGCCGGTGCGGGTGGCCTCCCTTTGGATAGCCGGCAGCACGCCCGACGCGCCGATGGCGCTGCTGCAGGTGGCCGAGACACGCGAGAAGCAATCGATTCTCGCCACGGAAATCATCAAGGGCGTGTTGCTGCCGCAGTTTGCGATCCTGCCGCTGGCGGTGCTGCTGATCTGGCTCGCGCTGGTGCGCGGCATCAAGCCGCTGTCGGTGGTGGAGGCGCGCATTCGCGAGCGCCGGCCGGGCGACCTGAGTCCACTGGACGAATCCTCCGTGCCGCTCGAAGTGGTGCCGCTGGTGCTGTCGGTCAACGATCTGCTGAGCAAGCTCAACGACTCGATCGGCACGCAGAAGCGCTTCCTGGCCGATGCGGCGCATCAGCTCAAGACGCCGCTCGCCGGGCTGCGCATGCAGGCCGACCTGGCGCAGCGCGAGGGCGCCAACGCGGATGAGCTCAAGCAGTCGCTCAAGCAGATCGGCCGCGCGAGCGTGCGTGCGACCCACACGGTGAACCAGCTCCTGTCGCTCGCCCGCGCGGAAAGCAGCGGCGCCAACATCGGCCGGCAACCGTGCGATCTCGCGCGGCTCACCATCGAGGTCGTACGCGAGGCCGTACCGCGTGCGATCGACAAACGTATCGACCTCGGCTACGAAGGCGCCGAGGCAGGTGCACCGGGGGTCGTGCTCGATGGCAATCCGACGCTGCTCAAGGAGTTGGTGCGCAACCTGCTCGACAACGCGATCAACTACACGCCTTCGACGCCCGAACGCCCGGGAGTGATCACCGCGCGGGTGTTGGCAGATCCCTTCGGCCGCATCGTCGTGCTGCAGGTCGAGGACAACGGCCCCGGCATTCCCGAGAGCGAGCGCGAGCTGGTGTTCGAGCCCTTCTACCGCGTCCTCGGCAACGAGGCGGACGGCTCGGGCCTCGGCCTGCCGATCGTGCGGGAGATCGCGCGGCAGCACTTCGCGACGGTGCGGCTGGAAGACGCCCATCCGGGCCAGCATCCGCCCGGCACGCTCGTCAGCTTGCGCTTCGACGGCAACGAAAGCGAACGCCACGCCGTCAGGCCTCGCTAGATGCCGCCTCCAGACCCGTTCTTGCGAATTTCGAGCATCTGCGGCCGCACCTGCTGCTGCAGACGCTGAGGTTCCCGCTCGTCGAAGCGAGCGGGCTTGGCACCGAACACGGCGAGCCCGCCGTGAGACCACGCGTAGTAGCCCAGGTTGGCCAGCAACAGCGCCACCACCAACAGTCGCAACTTCATTGCGACGAGCGAACAGGCCGCACGCTGACTTCGGCGCTGGTGATGGTCTTCATGCCGTCGGCCGTCTGAACAAGCAGCTCGCCGCCCCAGCCGACGCCCTCGCAGCGCCCTTCGGTGCCGTCGCTGAGGCGCACCTCACGGCCGTGAAGGATGTCGCGCGCGGCGAATCGAGGTGCAAAGGGCACGAAGCCCCGCTCATCGAAGAGCCGGACGCTGTGCACCAGCGGCACCACGACTTCGCGAAGCACCTCGGGCGCGGTGGCGAGCGGTTGCCACTCCTGGAGCCAGGCCGGCGCAGTGCTGAGTCCGGCCGCTTCCCGCGGCCCGATGTTGATCCCGATGCCGATCACCAGGTAGCGCTCGGGTGAATCGGGCTGGAGCAGGGCGGTTTCGATCAGGATGCCGCCGAGCTTGCGGTCGCCGACCCACAGGTCGTTGGGCCACTTCAGCGCAAGACCTGCCGCATTCGAAGGGTCGAGGCTTTCTGCCACGCTGACGCCGACCGCCAGCGACAGGCCCGACCAGTCGCGGGGTGCCAGCGAAAGGCCGAGCGAGAAGGTGAGTGATGCAGGTTCGCCCGCGTTCTGCGCGCTTTCCCAATTTCGGCCCAGCCGTCCGCGACCGGCGGTTTGCCGCTCGGCCACCAGCAGCATGGGGGACCGGCGGCCATCCCGGGCACGGCGCATCAGCTCACTGCTGGTGGAGTCGATCTCGGCGACGACTTCCACGTCCAGGCCCGGCAATGGCTGTGCCAGCGCGTCCGTGATCTCGTTCTCGAACCAGGGTGCAGCCATGCTCAGTCCTTGTTGGACTTTGCAGTCTTCGCCGCCTTGTCGGCTTTGCCTTTTTTCTTCTTCGGTTCCTTGCGTGCCTCGTTCTTCTCGCTTTTCTTTTCGCTCTTGGCGCTCTTCTTGGCCTTCTTGTCCTTCTTCTTGTCCTTCTCGTCGGACTTCGGCGCCAGCAGGGTGCCTCGGCAGTTTTTCGAGCCGCACCAGCACGGGAAATCCGCCTTCAGCTTCCTGGTGTAGGGTTCGTCGATGATCAGGCCGTAGTCGTAGCTCAGCTCTTCGCCGGCAGCGATATTGCGCAGCGCCTTGATGAAGACGCGGCCGTCCTGCTCGTCGGCTTCGCAGCTCGGATCGCAGGAATGATTGATCCAGCGGGCCGCATTGCCCTTGACGCCGCCGTCGATCACCCGGCCGTCATCGATATGGAAGTAGAACGTGTGGTTGGGCTGCGCCGGGTCATGCGGATGGCGGCGCAGCGCCTCCTTCCACGTGATGATCTCGCCCTTGTATTCGATGAGCGTCTCGCCCTCCGCGATATCCTGCACGGCGAATACGCCGTTGCCATGGACGGCGGAGCGCCGTGTCTGAATGCGGCGGCCGCTGGAAACAAGGGACTTGGAAGGCATCGGCGAAGTCTGATAGTTTGAATATGTACGCATGCGCGTGCGCGTGCGCACGCGAGAAGCGCCAGATTGTAAGGATGACTTGTCAATGAAGACTTTGGTGATTGCAGAGAAGCCGTCGGTGGCCCAGGACATCGTGCGCGCGCTCACGCCGGTGGCCGGCAAATTCGACAAGCACGAGGAGCACTTCGAGAACGACAAGTACGTTGTCACGAGTGCCGTGGGCCACCTGGTCGAGATCCAGGCGCCCGAGGAGTTCGACGTCAAGCGGGGCAAGTGGAGCTTCGCGAACCTGCCGGTGATTCCGCCGCGCTTCGACCTGAAGCCGGTCGACAAGACCAAGACCCGCCTCAATGCGGTGGTCAAGCAGGCCAAGCGCAAGGACGTGACCCAGCTCGTGAACGCCTGCGACGCGGGCCGCGAGGGCGAGCTGATCTTCCGGCTGATCGAACAATATGCGGGCGGCAAATCGCCGCTGGGCAAGCCGGTCAGGCGGCTCTGGCTGCAGTCGATGACGCCGCAGGCCATTCGGGACGGTTTTGATCAACTGCGCAGCGAGCAGCAGATGCAGGGCCTCGCCGACGCCGCGCGCTCGCGCTCCGAGGCCGACTGGCTGGTCGGCATCAACGGCACTCGCGCCATGACGGCGTTCAACTCGCGCGATGGCGGCTTCTTCCTGACCACCGTGGGCCGCGTGCAGACGCCGACGCTTTCGGTGGTTGTCGAGCGCGAAGAAAAGATCCGCAAGTTCGTCAGCCGCGACTACTGGGAAGTGCATGGCAGCTTCCTTGCCGAAGCCGGCGCGTACCCGGGCAAGTGGTTCAACCCCGACTGGAAGAAGCCGCCGCCCGGCCCTGACGGCGTGCCCGACCCCGAACAACGCGCCGACCGCGTCTGGAACGAGCGCGAAGCCCGCGAGGTCGCCGAGGCCGCGCGGGGCAAGGTCGCCAGCGTCACCGAGGAAAGCAAGCCCACGACAACGGCTTCGCCCATGCTGTTCGACCTGACCTCGCTGCAACGCGAGGCCAACAGCCGCTTCGGCTTCAGCGCGAAGACCACGCTGGCGCTGGCGCAAAGCCTGTACGAGCGCCACAAGGCGCTGACCTATCCGCGTACCGATTCGCGAGCGCTGCCGGAAGACTATCTCCCGGTCGTCAAGCAGACCATGGGGATGCTCGCCAACAGCGGCATGCGACACCTCGCGCCTTTTGCGCAGCAAGCGATCGACGGCAACTACGTCAAGCCGTCGAAGCGTATCTTCGACAACGCCAAGGTCAGCGATCACTTTGCGATCATTCCGACCCTGCAAGCGCCCAGTGGCCTGTCGGATGCCGAGCAGAAGCTCTACGACTTCGTCGTTCGACGCTTCCTGTCGGTGTTCTTCCCGAGTGCCGAATACCAGGTGACGACCCGCATCAGCACCGTCGAGCATGCGGGCAAGAAGTATCCGTTCCGCACGGACGGCAAGGTGCTGGTGAAGCCGGGTTGGCTCGCGATCTACGGCAAGGAAGCCCAGGACGATGAAAAGGAAGACGACAAGGACGGCAAGCGCCTGGTGCCGGTCAAGCCCGGCGAGTTGGTGAAGGTCGAATCCGCCGAAATCAAGGGACTGAAGACACGTCCGCCTGCGCGCTATTCGGAAGCCACGCTGCTCGGCGCGATGGAAGGCGCGGGCAAGACCATCGACGACGATGAACTGCGCGAGGCGATGCAGGAGAAGGGCCTCGGCACGCCGGCCACGCGCGCGGCCATCATCGAAGGCTTGCTGGCGGAAAAGTACATGCACCGCGAAGGCCGCGAGCTGATCCCGACCGCCAAGGCGTTCCAGCTCATGACGCTGCTGCGCGGCCTCGGCGTGGAGGAACTCTCCAAGGCCGAACTCACCGGCGAGTGGGAATACAAGCTGGCGCAGATGGAACACGGCAAGCTCAGCCGCGAAGCCTTCATGCGCGAGATTGCCGAGATGACGGAGCACATCGTCAAGAAGGCCAAGGAATACGACCGCGACACCGTGCCGGGCGACTACGCCACGCTCGAGACACCGTGCCCCAACTGCGGCGGCATCGTGAAGGAGAACTACCGCCGCTACTCCTGCACCGGCAAGCCGGGGCAGGAACCCTGCGGCTTCTCCTTCGGCAAGTCGCCAGCGGGCCGCACCTTCGAAGTGCAGGAAGCCGAGCAGCTGCTGCGCGACAAGCAGATCGGTCCGCTGGAGGGCTTCCGCTCCAAGGCGGGCTGGCCCTTCACCTCGGAAATCATCCTCAAGTTCGACGAGGAAGCGAACAACTGGAAGCTGGAATTCGATTTCGGCGACGACAAGAACGCCGAGACCGGCGAGATCGTCGACTTCGCCGGCCAGGAATCGCTCGGTCCATGCCCGAAATGTGGCGCGCGCGTGTTCGAGTACGGCAGCAACTACGTTTGCGAGAAGTCGGTGCCGACCAACGAACAGCCCACGCCGAGTTGCGACTTCAAGACCGGCAAGATCATTCTTCAGCAGCCCGTGGAGCGCGCGCAGGTCGAGAAGCTGCTCGCCACCGGCAAGACCGACCTCCTCGAAAAGTTCGTCTCGATGCGCACGCGTCGCGCGTTCAAGGCCTTCCTGGCGTGGAACAAGGAAGAGGGCAAGGTGACTTTCGAGTTCGAGCCCCGGACCAGCAAGTTCCCGCCGCGCAAGGCTTTCACCAAGGCAGCGCCCGCCGCCGCAAAGAAGGCCGCTGCGCCTGCGAAGGCCGCGACAAAGAAGACCGCTGCGAAGAAAGCTGCCGCGCCCAAGGCGCCGCGCAAGCCCGGCGCCGGGCTCAAGCCGAGCGATGCGCTCGCCGCCGTGATCGGCGGGGAACCCGTGGCCCGCACCGAGGTCATCAAGAAGCTATGGGACTACATCAAGGCCAACGGCCTGCAGGATGCGGCGAACAAGCGTGCGATCAATGCCGACGCAAAGCTCAAGCCCGTGTTCGGCAAGGACCAGGTCACGATGTTCGAGCTGGCCGGCATCGTCGGCAAGCACCTGACTTGAACTCGGAGATTCGCATGAAGTCATTTTTCGCCGCGCTGTTCGCAACCACCGGGATCTGCCTGCTCACGGCCTGCGCAGGAGCGGGCGGCGGCGGTGCTGACGGTTCGGCCAGCGCGGGAAGCAGCAGCGTGACGGTGTTCGGTACGGTCGACGCGGGCGTCAGCAGCTACAAGAACCGCTAAACCGCTAGCGCATCAGGAGCGCCTGCCGCAGCAACCGTGCCGCGCGGTTGCGGATGCGGCCTGGGGCAGTGCGCAGCGGCCCCTTGGGGCTGACCTTGGCCGTGGCGCAGGCCCACAGGAAGTCCTCCAGGATGGCCGTGTCGTCAAGCGTGTCGGTGGCACCGTACGTGTGGAACTCCGGATGCCATTGGGTGGCCGCGATGTAGCTGCGGCCGCGGTCCGACCGGCGGCGGATGGCTTCGGCCACATGATCGGGAATGCTCCACGCATCGACTTCGAAACCGGGGGCAAGGTCTTTCACGCCCTGGTGATGGATGCTGTTGACGCGCGTCGTTTCCATGCCCGGATAGAGCATCGACAGGCGCGATCCCGGCGTGACGCGGATTTCGTGGAAGTTCCGGTCGTAGGTCACCGGATCGCGATGCCGCTGCGCGTTGGGGTGCTGAACCTCGATGTCCTGATAGAGCGTGCCGCCGAAAGCCACGTTGATGAGTTGCAGGCCACGGCACACGCCGAAGATCGGCTTGCCAGCCTCCTCGAAGGCCTCGACCAGCGCAAGATCGTAGAGGTCGCGGACGCGGTCGCCGACCCATGCATCCTTGAGCGGAACTTCGCCGTAGCTGCCGGGCCAGACATCGGCACCGCCGTGCATCACCACGCCGTCGAGCCACTCCGCGTAGTGTGAGAGCTTGGTGTCGCCACGAGCGGTTTCGCCGGTCGGGCAGGGCACCATCACCACCATCGCCCCGGCGGACATCAGCCAGTGAGCAATCGACTGCTCCACGTATTGCAGGGTCTTGTTCGTGAACAAGGAGCGCGCGGGGTCGGCATGGAAGAAGCAGGCAGACAGGCCGATCTTCAGACGCCCGGAAACCGTTTGTGACATCGCTCTTTCGGGGCGCCGCATGAGCCGCGTCGCCCTCGGGTGGACAGGCATTCCATTGTGAGACGTTCCGTCGCGGAGCGCATACGTCATCCCACATCGCGACGTGTCGGACGGTGCCTTGCGTTGCTTTAACGCAAACGCGTGCATCATTTGCATCGATCGACCAGGAGACAACCCATGAAGACCATCAAAGGGCCCGCCATTTTTCTGGCCCAGTTCGCCGGCGACGCCGCGCCCTTCAACTCGCTCGACGCCATTGCCGGCTGGGCCGCGGGCCTCGGCTACAAGGGCGTCCAGATTCCCAGTTGGGATGGCCGCATCTTCGATCTCAGGAAGGCGGCGGAAAGCAAGACCTACTGCGATGAAGTAAGGGGCACGCTCGCCGGCCACGGGCTCGAAATCACCGAACTCTCGACCCATCTCCAGGGCCAGCTGATTGCCGTGCACCCGGCTTACGACGCAGGATTCGACGGCTTCGCCGCGCCCGAAGTCCGCAACGACCCGGGCAAACGCCAGAAATGGGCGGTCGAACAACTGCACTACGCCGCCCAGGCTTCGGCCAACCTGGGGCTGACGGCGCATGCGACCTTCTCGGGCGCACTGGCGTGGCCCTATCTCTATTCATGGCCGCCGCGCCCGGCCGGCCTGATCGAGGAAGCCTTCGACGAACTCGCGCGGCGCTGGAAGCCGATCCTCGACCGCTTCGACGACGCCGGCGTCGACGTCTGCTACGAGATCCACCCGGGCGAAGACCTGCACGACGGCGTGACCTACGAGATGTTCCTCGAGCGCGTGGGCAACCATCCGCGCGCCTGCCTGCTCTACGACCCGAGCCACTTCGTCCTGCAGCAGCTCGACTACCTCGCATACATCGACCACTACCACGAGCGCATCAAGATCTTTCACGTGAAGGACGCGGAGTTCAATCCGACCGGAAAGCAGGGCGTCTACGGCGGCTTCCAGTCCTGGATCAACCGCGCGGGCCGCTTCCGCTCGCTGGGGGATGGACAGGTGGACTTCGGCGCCATCTTCTCGAAGATGGCGGCCTACGACTTCCCCGGCTGGGCGGTGCTGGAATGGGAATGCTGCCTCAAGCATCCGGAAGACGGTGCACGCGAAGGCGCGGAATTCATCGCGCAACACATCATCGGAGTCGCCGACCGCGCCTTCGACGACTTCGCAGCCGGCAGCATCGACAAGGCCGCCAACAAGAAAATCCTGGGCATCCCCTGAGCCCCCCACAGCCGCCCTTTCCAGAAACACCGCGGAACCGGCTTTGCCGGGCCGCTGGTGTTGCCCCCGGCAGGGGGTGGGCGGCTACACGAAGTGAGCCAACCTGGGGGGAGCCTTATATCCCTTGAGGTTTGCGCAAAGTCTGCATGCGATCGACCGCGTGCACCTTGATCTTTCGCACTTCCGAACCTTGCTGCACCGTGAGCTCCACGTCGCCCTCTGCGCCCGGCCGCTTCCACAGCTGCTTGTAGAAGGCTTCGAGCGTGCTGACCTGAACGCCGTCGATTTCCAGCACCACGTCGCCGGGCTGAAGGCCCGCTTCAAGCGCCGGTCCCGAGCGATCGACCCGCACGATCTCCACATGACCGCCGCGCTCCGACGACGAGAGACCGAGCCATGGCCGCATGCTCGCTCGGGTAGTTCCGGTGGACTGCATTTCCTTCAGCACCGGCCGCAGCAGATCGACCGGCACGAACATGTTGCCCGGCAGCGTCTGATCCGGCCCGCCGGCTTCCAGGACGAACAAGCTGCCGATGCCGAGCAGTTCACCGTTACTGTTGAAGAGCGACGCGCCGCTGTGATTGGCAATGGGCGGGCTGGTGAAGATCGCCTCCTCGATGTGGTATTCCCAGTAGCCCGAGAACGGGCGCGTTCCGACCAGTCGGGTGAAGCCCACCTCGGTTCCGCTGCTGCTGCCGGTGGCGACCAGCAGCGGCTGCCCCTGCTTCAGAGACGCGATGCCGGCGAGCGGCACCGGCTCGATGCCGCGCAGCGGCACCAGGGGCCGAACCAGGCCGAATCCCGTCGCCAGGTCGTAGGCCACCTGACGCGCCGGCAGGACGCGCTCGTCCTGGGTGATCACTTCGATGGTTTCGGCTTCGAGCAGCAGGTAGCCGATGGTGAGGATCAGCCCGTCACGCCCGATCACCACGCCCGAACCCGACCGCCACTGGCCCAGGCTGTCGGCCGAGGTGGCGCCTTCGGTCGCGGTGACATTGAGCGCGACGACGGCGTCACCGGCGCGCTTGAGCGCACGCACCTGCGCGCTCGCCGAGGCGCTGTCGGGCACCGACGTTGCCGGCATGGCGGGAAGTCCGAGGAGGGCGACGCTCGCCACGAGCATCCAGCCGAACCATCGAACGCTGCCGCATGGAATCCAAAGGGCCAACGAAGGTCGGACGACTGATCCTTGAACTTGCATGGCCGCGCTCCTTGGAACGATGGTCTTGCCATGGTGCGCCGCTCGCGCCGCACTCGCAAGTCCTGTCACAAGACTGAAATAGCAACTGTTGTGCCAGATCGGCTAGAATGCCAGGTTCGTTTCGATACCACGACGAAGCATTTCGTCAAAATCGCCGGCTGGCCTGGAATTCCCAGGCCCTTTTATTTCCAAGCCGGCTCCAACAGTGTGTTGGTGCGCCAGACCGGGCGCCCATGATTGCCACCACTGCCTTCGTACTTGTTGAAGCGAACAGCGCGCTGTCCGCTCCGGTGGGCGCCATCTCCGGACGGCCTGCGCTCGTTTTTTCAAATATTTTCAGCGCACCGCGGCGTCGCGGTACGCAAGGCTTTCGATGGACATCATTCAACACAGCATCGCGGTGGGCAAGTACCTTGTTTCACCGCTCATCAAGGATCTGGACGACGGCCGCTTCTCGGCTTCCGTGTCGATCCGTTCCGGCCGCGGCAGCGGCATGCATGACCGGGTCATGCGCTTCACGCCACGCTTCGTCAGCCGCGCCGCTGCGGTGCGTTACGCCATCGACGAAGGCCTGGGCTGGGTGCGCGAACGCACTACCCCTCGCGCGCGTTGCGCTGCTTGAACCGGCCGACCATTTTCCTGTCCAATCACGACAACCATTCAAAGGTAATTCATGCCCAAGGAAGAACTGATCGAAATGAACGGCGCAGTCACTGAAGTGCTGCCTGATTCCCGCTACCGCGTGACCCTCGACAACGGCCACCAGCTGATCGCCTACAGCGGCGGCAAGATGCGCAAGCACCACATCCGCATTCTGGCGGGCGACAAGGTGTCGCTGGAGCTGTCTCCCTACGACCTGACCAAGGGGCGCATCACGTTCCGCCACCTCGAGCGCCGTGGTCCCCCGCCGGTCAACAGCGGCGGCAACAACTCCCAGCGTCGCTGATCCTCGCAGTGACCGGTCCGGCCACCGACTTCGCCACGCTGCCGCTTTCGCCAGAAACACTGGCGAACCTGACGCAGCTTGGCTACCTGCAGATGACGCCTATCCAGGCGGCCAGCCTGCCGGTGGCGTTGCTCGGCAAGGACCTCATCGCACAAGCCAAGACAGGCAGCGGCAAGACGGCCGCGTTCGCCCTGGCGCTGCTCGCCAATCTCAATCCGCGGCGCTTCGCGGTGCAAGCCATGGTGCTGTGCCCCACGCGTGAGCTGGCGGACCAGGTGACGACGGAAATCCGCCGTCTCGCGCGAGCCGCTGAAAACATCAAGGTGGTCACCCTGTGCGGCGGCGTCGCACTGCGCGGACAGCTCGCCAGCCTCGAGCACGGTGCGCACATCGTGGTCGGCACGCCCGGCCGCATCATGGATCACCTCGATCGCGGCAGCCTGAACCTCGAAGCGCTCAACACGCTGGTGCTCGACGAAGCCGATCGAATGCTCGACATGGGCTTCTTCGACGACATCGCCAAGGTTGCGCGCCTGTGCCCCAAGGAGCGGCAGACGCTGTTGTTCTCGGCCACCTACCCCGAAGGCATTGCCAAGCTCAGCGCGCAGTTCATGAGGACGCCACAGCAGATCACGGTCGAGGCGCAGCACGACGACACCAAGATCCGCCAGCGCTGGTACCAGGTCGAGGACAGCGACCGGCTGCACGCCGTCAGCCTGTTGCTCAACCATTTCCGTCCGCTCAGCACACTCGCCTTCTGCAATACCAAGCAGCAGTGCCGCGATTTGGTCCAGGTGCTGCAAGCCCAGGGCTTCAGCGCATTGGCGTTGTTCGGCGAGCTGGAGCAGCGCGCGCGAGACCAGGTGCTGGTCCAGTTTGCCAACCGCAGCTGTTCCGTCCTGGTTGCCACCGACGTCGCTGCGCGCGGACTCGACATTGCCCAGCTCGAAGCGGTGATCAACGTCGACGTGACCCCCGACCCCGAGATCCACATCCACCGAATCGGCCGCACAGGCCGCGGCGACGCAGAAGGCCTGGCGCTGAGCCTCGCCAGCATGGACGAGATGGGCAGCGTCGGGAAGATCGAGCAGTTGCAGGGCCGCGAATCCGAATGGCATCCGCTGTCAGAACTCACCGCCGGCCAATCGGGCGATGCGCCCCCCCTACGGCCGCCGATGGCCACGCTGCAGATCATCGGTGGCCGCAAGGAGAAGATTCGCGCCGGCGACGTACTGGGCGCGCTGACCGGCGAGGCCGGCTTCACCCGCGAGCAGGTCGGCAAGATCAACGTCAATGAGTTCTCCACCTACGTGGCGGTCGACCGGCGCATTGCGCGCGAGGCCGTGCACAAGCTTTCCACCGGCCGCGTCAAGGGCAAGACCGTCAAAGTGCGGCTGCTCGATGATGTGGCTTAATTACGTCCTTCGATTTCTTTTCACCAGAGCTTTCCATGCCCAAGAAAATCCGCACCGAGGCAGACCGCATTGCCACTCCCAAGCCCGTTCCGATGCCCGGCTACAGCCTTCCCAAGATGGGTGGCGGCCAGAAGGTGAGCCTGGAGCGCGGCACCGCGACCCGCAGCAAGAAGCACCCGGGCAAGCGCGCCAAGAAGGGCGGCTGACCGGGCAGCCGGGTCCGTTGCGCCAACGCGCGCAGCAATCCCCCCGAAACGCGCCTCCGGGCGCGTTTTTCATTGGATCTCTCGCACCCCATGTCCGACGACTACCAGATCGACATCCCGCCCTCGTTCTTCGCGGTCTACACCGATGCGAGGAAACGCCTCAGCGAGCCGATTGCCGTCGTCCGCTCGCGCTACGAGGTGTGCGAGGACCTTGCCAACCATCTGGTGCAGCACGCCCAGGTCCTGCGCCACGTCGAAGTGCCTTCCGAAGAAGAAATCCTGCTGCGGATTCATGCGGGCCTGAACTCGCCCGATGCCGGTGTGTCGCGCGCCGAAGCGATATGGATCGTGCGTCGTCTCGCCGAACTTCTCGGATGGGCCTGCCCGCCGATGGACGACGCGCCTATCCCATAAGGGGGCTCAGGCCGCCGGGCGCTTCGTCTTCGCCGCTGCCTTCGTCCGTGCGGGAGGCATCTCGCTCATCGGTGGAAAGGGCGGCAACGGTCGGAGGGCCACGGCCTTCGCTTCGGCATGACCCATGCCGAGGCCTCGCAGAACGCAGTTCGCCACATCGCGGCCGTGATTCGCAGGCGCCGCACCGTAGGCCACCGTGCGCATCGCCTGCTCCACGGTTCCGTTGATCATGTCCATGGCCGCCGTTTCGCTGGGCACCCGAAAAGCCTTCTGCTTGACGCCGAGACGAAGGTCGGCCAGCGCGTAGTCGCGGATCTCGATGAGGAGTTGCGGCGCGGCGGCCGCGATCTCCAGCATCATCAGCGCCCATTGCGGGCTTTCTTCGGCCAGCCAGATGTAGCGCCGAATGCCGATGGCCATGCGCTGGGCGCCTTCCTGGACACCTTGCTGGCTGTCCGTGATCCGGCGGCACAGCGTGTCGGCCAGGAGCAATGCCACCGCGCTTGCCAATTCTTCCTTCGTCTTGAAGTGGTTGTAGACCGTGCCGGTCGTCATGCCCGCGACCGCCGCGATTTCCTGCACCGTCGCCTCGACGTAGCCGCGCGCACCGAAGACCTTGATGGCGGCTTGCACCAGCAGCACGCGGGTGCGCTCGCGCTTGAGCAGGCCGGGCTGCGCCCGCCACACACTTTCGGCCAGGGCCCCTGGCAAAAGCGATATTGACGCTTCGCCAAAATTTACGCCATCATCCATTTTTGGATACCCAATGCAATTTTGAAGCACCCGTCAATTTAGCAGGAGCTAGCCATGTCTCCCAATCTCCGCCTGGACCATCTGGTCTTTGAGGTACGCCGCCGTTCGCGCGGGACCACGCCGCGGCACGCGAAGGAGGCTGCATGACGACCTCGCCGGGCAAGCGGTGGCTCAAGCGCATCGCCCTGGCGCTCGCGGTCTTGATCGCTCTCGCTGCGGCAGCGCTCTTCGCCGGCGACCAACTGGCGCGGCAGAAGATGCAGCGCAAGGTCGACGTTGCCGTGAAGGGCGTTCCATTTCGCGACGACGCGGCCGCGATCGAACGCGGGCGTTATCTTTTCGCGTCCCGTGGCTGCGTCGATTGCCACGGGGCCAAGGCGAGCGGCGCGATGTTCCTCGACGACGGCAAGGGCATGCGCATCGCCGGGCCCAACATCAGCCCCGGTCCCGGCAGTGTGGTCGTGGGCTACAAGCCGGAAGATTGGGAGCGTTCGATCCGCCATGGCGTCAATCCGCAGGGCAGGGCGCTGATGGTCATGCCGAGCGAAGACTACAACCGGCTGACTGACGACGACCTCGCCTCGCTGGTGGCCTACCTGCGTCACATCGAGCCCGCCACCGGCGGCGGTCCGGTGATCGAACTGCCTTTGCCCGTTCGCGTCTTTTACGGCTTCGGTTTGATGCACGACGCCGCGGCGAAGATCGATCACTCGCGCCCGCCCGAGCAACCCGTGCCCGATGGCGTGACGGTCGTTCATGGCGCCTATGTGGCGAACATGTGCCTCGGATGCCACGGCGCCAAGCTCAACGGCGGCAAGATCCCGGGTGGTCCGCCCGACTGGCCGGCGGCAGCCAACCTCACGCCGGGCGACGGATCCGCAATGTCCCGCTACCCGGACGCCGAAGCGTTCGCACGCCTCTTCAAGACCGGCACCCGGGCCGATGGCACGCCCGTCAAGGTCATGCCCTTCGGCTCCCTGCGCGAGATGAGCGATATCGACGTGCGAGCGCTGCATCTCTATCTGAAGACGCTGCCGCCGATGCCGCACGGCTGACGACGCCAGTCGTGGCTTTGCGGGTTGGCCGCAGCGACCGCAAGCCCTACGATGACGCCATCGCCAGACGGAGTCCCCACATGAGCAACGAGTTGCGCAACAAACTGCACGAGCTGCAAGAGCTTTCGAACAACGCTCCCGACCCGCAGACGCGGGCAATCATCGAAGCGTTGCGGCTCCAGACAGCCATCCTGAACGAGCGCTTGTTCCGCATCGAGCTTCAGCTCGCCGAAACCGCCAAGCGCGCAGACCCCGCTTGAGGCGGGCGCGTCGGCCGCTCAGCCGCGGTGCTCGGCGTTGCGCTTGCGCGTTGCCGCGGCCTTCCTGGCCGATGCCGAGCGTTGAGCAGCCGTGCGGGAGGCTGACGCGGCGCCGCCCAGGATGCCACCCTTGCGGGCCGGCGCATGGTTCTCCGCCTTGCCGCGGCCGGCGCCACTCTTCCTGCCGCCGCCGGTTTCGGCATTCACGGTCGCCCACGCGCGGCGCTCCGCCTCCGCCTTGCCGACCCCGCGGTGCTCGTAGCCGCTTTCAATGTGTTCGGCCTGGCGTTTCTGCTTGCCGGTGTACGACGATTTATCACCCCTTGGCATGCCGTGCTCCTTGTGCGTTGGGATATCCCATGTTTCGCAGTGCGCACGGCCGGCGGGTAGGAGAGCGCGGGCGATGCGCGTCAGTCGGCACTTTCACGGGCATTTCTCGTTGGCCGGGTACGCGCCGCGAGGTGGCCGTTCGGCTGCTTCCTACACCTCGCGGTTCACGCTACCTTTAAGCTTTCGAATGCCTCAAGGAGACTGTGTGAAACGCCAAAAACGCCAGAACATCGCAGCGGTCGCGGGCCTGTCCGTGGTGGCCGGCTTTGTCGCGGGAACGGCCGGCTATGCCGCCCTCCGGCTCCGGCAATCGGCCCGTCGGGCACGAACGGGCCATCCCTTCGACCGGCAAGCACGGCCGGAGGGCGCCCGCCTGCTGATCGTCGGAGACAGCACGGCCAAGGGAACCGGTGCGAGCGACCCCGAATACAGCCTGCCCGGACTGCTGGCGCGCGCCAACCCGACGCTCACGGTGGTCAACAAGGGCGCCCACGGAGCGCGCTTCGAGGACATCGCGCAACAGCTCGAAGAGGACGAGCGCTTCGATGCGGTGCTGGTGCTCGGCGGCGCCAACGACCTTTTCCACCTTGCCGGCGAGGCCGCGCTGCGCGACAGCGTCCGCCGCGTCGCGCAGCGCGCGCGGGTTTGCGCGGATCTGGTGGTCTTCATGCCACCCGGCAACCTGGGCAACACACGATTCTTCCTGCCGCCCTGGAGCTGGTTGATGCGCTACCGATCGCGCAGGCTCCATGCCATCGTCTCCGAGGCGGCGCAGGCCAACGGCGCCCACTACGTTTCTCTCTACGAGGAGCGCGACTACGACCCCTTCGCACGGCATCCCGACCGGCTGACCGCACGGGACGGCCTTCATCCGAGTGACGCAGGCTACGAGCTCTGGCAGCGCGAGCTCGAAACGCAGGTCCAGCTCTCAGCCAGGTTGCGCAAGATCGGGCGCAGCGCCAGCGTGCGTGGGCCGAGCTTCTGAGCCGGTCGCGTCTCAGCGTTCGGCGGCGAACATCGGCTGCACCTGCCACCACGCGGGCAGCAGCTCGCGGATCTCCCGCCGCGCAAACCGGTCGTCCAGCAGATACAGCACGCCAGCATCGGTCTCGGTGCGGATGACGCGGCCCGCCGCCTGCACGACCTTTTGCAGGCCGGGGTAGACGTAGGTGTATTCGTAGCCATCGCCGAAGAGGGTCTGCATTCGCTCGCGCATGACCTCGTTGGGTTCGTTGTGCTGCGGCAAGCCCAGGCTGGCGACGAAGGCGCCGACGAGCCGATCACCGGGCAGGTCGACGCCTTCGCCGAAAGCGCCGCCCAGTACGGCGAACCCGATGCCCCGACCGCCGGCCACGAAGCGGGCCAGGAAGGCATCGCGATCCGCCTCGCGCATGCCACGCGACTGCGACCACACCGCAATCCCGGGGTGGCGGTCGGCAAAGGCCTCCGATGCGCTCGCCAGGTAGTCGAAGCTGCTGAAGAAGGCGAGGTAGTTGCCGGGCCGATCGGCGAACTGGCTGGCGATGATGTCGGTGAGCGCCGTCAGCGAACGGTCGCGGTCCCGGAAGCGGGTCGAGACATCCATGGCGACGCGCACCGTCAATTGCTCGCTGCGGAAGGGCGATCCCACGTCGAGCGTGGCCGTGTCTTCCGGCAGCCCCAGCGTGTCGCGATAGAAAGCGAAGGGCGCAAGCGTGCCGGAGAAGCAGGCCGCCGAGTTGCAGTCCGCGAAGCGGCTCTCGAGGAAGGGCGCGGGCACAAGGTTGCGGATCGCCAGGCCGCGCGCGCCCTCGTCGCCCACGCTGCATTCGAAGACCGAATGCTTGCCGAAAGAATCGGCAAGGCGGGCAAAGCGAAGCAGGCCGAAGAAGCACTCCTGCAGCCACCCTTGCGCATCGTCCGGCCGCGCCGTGAAGTGCTCGGCCATCGTGCCGACCGCATCCTGCAGCGCGCGTTGGAAGCGTTCCGGGATCTCGTCATGCGCTTCGTAGGCGGCAAGCTGGTCTCTCTGCAGTAGCTGCCATTCGCGCTGCAACTGCCCGAGCACCTTCTTGATGAAAGGCGGGGCCTTTCCGCGCACGGCATCCACGGCCGACACTTCGAGTTGCGCGGAATACATGCCGCGCGCGCGATCCAGCAGGTTGTGCGCCTCGTCGACCAGCAGCGCGACGCGCCACTCTTCCTCCTTCATCAGCCCGAAGAGGAAGGCGCTTCCGTCAAAGTAGTAGTTGTAGTCGCCGACGATCACATCGCTCCATCGCACCATTTCCTGGGCCAGGAAGTAAGGGCAGACCTCGTGCGCCAGTGCGATGCGTCGCAGCGTCGCGCGATCCAGCCACGCGTCCTGCGCGGCCTCGCGGCGCGCCGCTGGAAGCCGGTCATAGAAACCGCGCGCCAGCGGGCAGGCCTCGCCGTTGCATGCGCGGCCGGGGTACTCGCAAGCCTTTTCGCGCGCAGTGAGTTCGAGCACGCGCAGCGGCGCACGCTCGCGGTCCAGCGTTCGCAACGCATCCAGCGCAATCGACCGGCCTGATGTCTTGGCGGTGAGGAAGTAGATCTTGTCCAGCTTCTGCGCGGGCCGTGCCTTGAGCAGGGGGAAGAGGGTGGCGACCGTCTTGCCAATGCCCGTGGGCGCCTGCGCGAGAAGGCAGCGCCCCGAGACCGCGGAGCGATACACCGCCTGCGCCAGATCGCGCTGTCCCGCGCGGAAATCACCGTGGGGGAAGCTCAGCGTGCCGAGCGCCTCGTCGAGTTGCGTGCGGTGGTCGGCTTCCTGCTCGGCCCACGAGAGGAAGCGGCTGCAGAGCATCTCGAAGTGCTCGCGCAGGCCTTCGCGCGTGCAGGCCTCTTCCTGCACCACCTCCCGTTCCGTGCCGAGGTCGAGGTAGACAAGCGCCACTTCGACCCGCTCCAGCGCGTCACGCTCGCAGAGCATCCAGGCGTAAGTGCGGGCCTGTGCCCGGTGCAGCGCGCGATGGTTGGCCTTGATGGCCTCGAAGTCGCCGCGGAAAGTCTTGATCTCCTCGACACGCCGGCGGTGCGGCTCGTAGCCGTCGGCGCGTCCGCGCACCTGCAGCCGCTCGTACTGCGATGCGAGCGTGATCTCGCTTTCGTAGCTCGGGCCTCGACGGGCCTGCACCATGCGATGGCCCGCCTGACCTTCCTGCGCGCTCGGCGCCGGAACGAAGCGCAGATCGAGGTCGCCGGCCTTCGCGGCAAAAGCGCAGAGCGTCTTGACCGAAACCGTGAACGCTGGCGATGAAGAAATTGCGGCGGCCATGAGGCTGGATGTGTACTCTCCAGCGTGTCAGGACACTGGATGAACGTGCACATGTTAGCGACGCGGGGCGTGGATCTTTCGCAGCGCATCGCCAACACGCGCGCAGCAAACCCGGAGGCATCTCCATGGCCCACCTACTCTCCGTTTGCGTCGGACTTCCTCGCGACATCGAATGGCGTGGAAGGACCGTGCACACCGGCATCTGGAAGGAGCCCGTGCCGGATCGTCGGCGCGTCCGGCGGCTCAACGTCGACGGCGACGGCCAGGGCGATCTCGACGGCCACGGCGGCGAGCAGCGGGCCGTCTTCGTCTATCAGATCGCGTCGTATCGCTACTGGGAACAACGGCTGGGCCGCAGCGATTTCACACACGGGCAATTCGGCGAGAACTTCACCATCGAGGGATTGCCCGACGACGAGGTCTGTATCGGCGACCGCTATCGGATCGGGACTGCCCTGTTCGAGGTGACCCAGCCCCGGGTCACCTGCTACCGCGTCGGGATTCGCACGAACGAACCTCAAATGGCTGCGCTCCTGACCTCCAGCGGGCGGCCGGGCTTCTACCTGCGCGTCGTCGAGGAAGGCGAGGTCGGTGCCGGCGACGCCATCCTGCCCGTCACTCGAGGCTCGGAGCGCATGACCGTTGCCGAGGTCAATGCGCTGCTGTATTCGTCGCACCATCCCCGCGACCAGCTCGAGCGGGCGCTGCGAATCCCGGCTCTGTCGCCCGGCTGGCGTTGGTCCTTCGAGGAAATGATTCGAAGCCAGGACGCCCACCCAGGCGCGACAGGCAATGCAGGTCTGGCACCAGCCTCGGCAGCGCGGACGGCAGCGCCCGGGTTTCGGCCACTGCGGGTTTCGGGGATCGCGCATGAATGCGTGGATGTGATCTCGTTGTCGCTGCAGCCGGTGAATGGAGCGCGGCTCACGGCGCCACTCGCGGGCCAATTCGTCGTAATGCGTTTGCGGCCGAAGGCCGAGGGTCCGCTGCTCTACCGGAGCTATTCGCTGTCCGGACCTCTCTCCGACGACCACTATCGCATCAGCGTCAAGGTCGAGCCACACGGCGCCGCGGGCGGCTACCTGAACAGCAGTGTTCGCGCCGGCGACATCATCGAGGTCAGCGAACCGAGAGGCAGCTTCACCTTGCAGCCTGGAGATGGGCCGGTGGTGCTCTTGAGTGCGGGCATCGGCGCGACGCCGGTACTGGCCATGCTGCACAGCCTGGCTGAGAACGCTTCGCCTCGGGAGGTCTGGTGGCTGCACAGTGCGCGCAACGGCAAGTCGCATTCCTTCGCCACGGAGGTGCGGCAACTTCTGGGCGCGCTGGCTCGCGGGCGAAGTCACATCTGGTACAGCCGACCCGATGCGGACGATCAGGAGGGGCAGCACTACGACTCGACGGGGCGTCTCGGGATCGATGCCTTCCAGGCGCTGCACGTACCGCGAGATGGCGACTTCTATCTCTGCGGGCCGTCGAGTTTCCTCGTCGACCTGATGGCAGGCCTGGCCGCCTGGGGCGTGCCTGCGGGCCGCATCCATTCCGAGGTGTTCTCTGGTGGCCCTTCGCTGACGCCCGGCGTGGTCACAGGCCCGGTGCGCGCACCCCATCCGCCGGAGGGCGCTCCCGGCGCGGGGCCTCTGGTGTCCTTCGCGCGCAGCAGCCTTACGGTCCGATGGCGTTCAGTGCAGGACCGGAGCCTGCTTGAACTGGCGGAGGCATGTGACGTGCCGGTCCGCTGGTCATGCCGCACCGGCGTGTGCCACAACTGCGAGAGCGGATTGATCTCCGGGGCCGTCGTCTATGAGCCCGCTCCGCTGGACCCACCAGCGGAGGGAAACATCCTCGTCTGCTGCTCCCAGCCGAAGGGTGATCTGGTGATCGACATCTGAGCACTGGCGAGACCTCACTTCATGGGAGTCATGCGATGCACAAAGAAAAGGTTGGCGAGGTCACCGCACATCGGCTGGGCGCATTTTCGGACGCGGTCATCGCGGTGATCATGACCGTGATGGTGCTGGAACTGAAGGCTCCGGAAGACCCGGCGTTCTCTGCCCTCTGGCTCCTGTGGCACACGGTCGTCAGCTATGCCGTGAGCTACCTGTTCATCGCCATCATCTGGATCAATCACCACTACCTCATGACCCTCGTGGGGCCTCCGACATTGCGGCTGATATGGATCAACTTCGCCCATCTGTTCATGGTGTCGTTCCTTCCGTTCGCGACCGCATGGATTGCCCGCACCCAGCTCGCCTCGGCGCCCGTCGTGTTCTACGCGGCGCTCTTCGTGTGCGTGGACATTGCCTACAACGTCTTCGAGCGGGAGGTATTGACGGGAGCCGACGCAGCGCAAGTGCCTGCCGCGGCGCGGCGCGCGGCTCGGCGCCGTTCGCTCACGGTGCTCGCAGTCTTCGCGACCGCAACGTCGGTCGCCTTCGTCGCGCCACGCTTCGCCTTCGGGCTGATATGCGGGGCCTTGCTCCTGCACTTGCGGCCTGACCTCCGTGCCGCTCGGAGGTGATGGGCTTCACCGCGCAACTCTGCGGGAGAGCGGGATCTGACGCCGCGCGGTGTGAAGACTCTCAAGGCGTTTTGGCACCCGCCGGCAGCACGTATCCGTCGTTCAAGGTCTTCAGGAACACGACCACGTCCTGGATGTCCTCGTCGGACCACACCGGCTTGTCGCCCTTCTTCTGCGTCAGCGGAGGGTCGATGTGGTCGACGTTGTCCTGCAGTTGCGGCGGCAGGTCATCGAACTGCTGTGTGCCGTCAGGATGCGGATACCACTTGTGCGGCATGGCATCGCGCTCCACGTAGAAACGCAGCGCCTCGTCCAGGTCATGGAAACGTCCATTGTGGAAGAAGGCACCTCGCGTGGCCACGTTGCGCAGGGTGGGCGTCTTGAACAAGCCGCAATACTTCTTTTCCTCGCTCTGGTTGGTGCGCACAGGGCCGCACAGCCCGAGGTCGTAGTAGCGGGCGTCCGCGTTGGCGGGAATTTCCGGGTTGCGGGGCACGCCGAGGGCCTCGAAGCTGAAGTCGGTGAGCAGCGGGTGCGCGCCGTTGGCGCCAGGTTCGATGATGTGGCAGGCCACGCAGTTGCCGCCGTCCCGATCCTTGAACAGTTTCAGGCCGCGCGTTTCCTGCTCGTTCAACTCGACCTTGCCGTCGAGGTAGAAATCGAACTTGCTGTCGTAGGGTTGGAAGCTCGCGTCATCGAGTTGGAAGCGCTGCAGGGCCTGACCCAGCGCGGCAAGCGCCGCGTCAGGACGGGAAAGGATGTCGTCGCCAAACACCTTGCGAAAGCGCGCCGCGTAAGGACTCTTGGACAAGCGTTGCGCGACTGCCGCAGCGTTCGCGTTGGCCATTTCATTGGCGGCCAGCAGCGGAAAGGCGGCTTGCGCGGCCATCGTGTCGAAGCGGCCATCCCAAGTGAATCCACCCACCGGCACGTGGTCGGTCTCGGTCATCCGCTCGCGCGGGTTGCCGATGTAGGTATGGCTCCAGATTGGCGTTCGCCGCAGGTAGCGAAGCGAAGGAACAGCCCGCGTGCCGGCATCTTTCATGTCGGCGCCGCCCAGTTGCACGGCCAGTGAATTGGGCGGGCCGTAGGCGTGGTCGGGACTGTGGCAAGTCGCACACGACATGCGCCCCGACGCCGAGAGAGAAGGATCGAAGAAGGCCAGCCTTCCGATCTCGGCCATGTCCTTGTTGGACGGCGCAACGGCCACGGCCCCTGGTTCGGGGCCGCGGCTGCAGGCGACCACGCAAAGCATGATCGCCACGAAAAAGGCAGCCCTCGCCGCCTTGCTCCCAAGCATCCTCACTGCAGGCTGGTGAAGATGTCGCTGCCGAAGGGCACGAGGTTCTTGTCGTCGGCGTAGCCCAGGTACTCCTTGGTCTGGAAGATGTCCTCCAGGCTCTTGAGCAGGGAATAGTGGTTGTACTGCACGTCGCTGACAGTGCCCGGCTTGATCCACTTCGACAGCAGCACCGCGCCAGTGCGGTCGCCACCCACGCCCACATAGTGCAGGTTGTATTGCAGGTTTGCGCCGGCCGGTAGGAACTGATCGTCAGGGCGCGTCACGTTGGGGCCGGTCTGCTGACCGCAGCACGAAGCACCGGGCAGGTTCAAGGTGACCGTCGTCATGTGGGTGACCGGATCGGTCGTCGAGCCTGCCGGCACGATGCCGGCCGACTCGTCGAAGTTGATGATGATGAGTCCGTCCTGCTGATAGGCGGGCGAATTCTGGATGATCGGGACCCACTTCTTCAGGAACGCATCGATGGACGCCAGGCCGCCAGGAGCACCGGTCACACAGCCCTTGCCCGCAGTACCGGTCCCGTCGCCGTCGTGGCCGTCATCGCACAGGTTGGGCGTGACGAACACGAAGTTGGGCGTGGTGTCGATCGACTTCAGGTCGTTTTCCAGATTGGCGTCCAGGTTGACCACGTGCTTGTCGCAGTAATCCTGGTCGTCGATGATCGAGTGGAAATAGACGAAGGGGTTGTGGCGGGTCGCGTACTGGTCGCCCTTGGGCACGTCGGCGGTGGGCGCCTGGGCCGATTGGGTGTTGTCGATCGCGCCGATCTTCGGATGGCCGCAGGTAACGGATTCACGGGTCGGGTCGTTACCCATGTCTCCCATGTAACCCTTCCAGGTCACGCCGACCGTGTCGAGCTGGTTGGGGAGCGTCTTCACTTCCTTGGGATAGACGCAGCCCTTGCCGTCCTTCGTCTTGAGCACCTTGGGATTGGCGAAATCCCAACCGTCCGCGACCGCGTCATTGAAGCCCTGGAAGCAATCGCTCTCGGTCTCCTTGGTGGAGGGCTGGCCGCTCATCATCGCGATGTAGTTGTCCAGGCTGACGTGACCGGTGCCGTAGTACTGGTTCAGCAGTGCGCCCTTGGTCGCGAGATCCTTCAAGAACGGATCCTGCGTGCTCGTTCCGAAGGTGTCGGCGAAATTCTTGTTCTCCATCGTCAGCACGAACACGTGCTTGATGGATTGCTGGGTGACGGGCGGCGCCGTCGGCTGTTGGGTTGCAGGCGTGGTCGGCGCAGGCTGCTGGTTTCCGGCTGCCGCTTGCTGGAGAGCAAGCGCGGTCAACGCGTCGTTGTTGCTTCCGCCGCCTCCGCATGCGCTGATGGTGACCACGGCTGCAAGCGCGGCGACAGAGGTCAGCGCGCAGGCGACCCGACGCACTGTCCAGCGTTTGCTGGAAAAGATCTCGAACATGAAGGAGGTTTCCCCGTGAAGCGATCAAGCGCCGCTGGCGCAGACCTATGTAGTTGATTGGGCGCGACGCCCGCTTTTTGGTTTCGTTTGGAAGCGTAAGAAACCCATGTGACCGACCCGTGACATTCGGGCGCACTGAAGCGGATAGTCATCATTCGTCATTGACATGGATTTGTCATGACTGCGTCACACGCGCCGCGATCGCTACATGCTCTTTGGGGATTCGACCGAATCATCGAAGCCCATGTGATGCGCGAACGCCTCCACCCGTTGCCGTGGCATTTCCATCCGGTTCACGCGGCGCAGGGTGATAGGCGATGCGCCCCGCGGGAAGGAAGAACAGCGCAATCACGGCACCACCTTTCGCCTCCGGATAGTGATGGCTTCCGGGCGCCGGCGCGGTCCAGCCGGCCTCGCACCAGCCATTGGGTCCGTTGAGTGCTGCGCCTGGGTTCAGGGGCACGACCATGTTGAGCTCGCCGTAGGGGTGCGCGTGGTATTGGCCGCGGTAGGTGTTCCCGGGGTTGCCCTGCGTGTTGTCGGTGCTGTCCATGTACACCGCCGTGACGCTGAAATACCGCGTGCCCTCCGAGGGGTCCGCGATGCGACTGCGGCGGTAGATCGAGCCGTCGAGTTCGACGTTCGCGGCCCAGCCGTCGCGCACGCCTTGCTTCACCAGCCGCGCAAGCGTCTGGTACAGCTCGCTGTCCGGCCCGCAGCGCTGGTTCAGCCATCGTTCGGTCTCGGTGCCGGCTGTCATGTCCTTCACGTCTTCGAGAAAACGAATGCTGCGCTCGATCAGTGCTTCACGGTCTGCGTTGAGTTCATCTTTCATCATCATGGTCACCTCTTGGTCATTCCTGGCGTGTGGTGCATGAATGATGGGCGCCGAATGAGTTGAATGGAACTGATGCTTCTGCAAGCGCACAATGCACACGATTCAACTCATGGAGATGGACGGTGAGCATCGGCCGCATCGATCTCAACCTGCTGAAAGTGTTCGACGCCGTCTACGAAGACCGCAACCTCGTGCGTGCGGGCCGGCGGTTGAACCTGAGCCAGTCAGCCGTCAGCCATGCGCTCACGCGGCTGCGCGAACTGGTCGGCGACGAGCTTTTCCTGCGCACCGGCAAGGGGATGGCACCCACGGGCCGTGCGATGGCAATGGCGCCCGTCCTGCGCGACGCGCTGCGCCGTGTCGAGGTCACGCTCGGCGTGGAACCGTTCTCGCCGGAGGCGTCATCGCGGCGATTCGTGATCGCGGCAAACGACCATGTCACCGCGGTCATCGTCGCGCCGTTGTCGCGCGAACTGCAAAAGGCGGCGCCCAGGGTGGACCTGGTGATTCGGCCCTCCACGCGCCTGGACCTGGCCGAGCAGATCGACCTTGGCCGCATCGACCTCGCGATCGGCATCTTCTCCCAGGTGCCGGCAAGGTTGAACACGCGCACGCTCATGACGCAGGGCGAGGTCATCCTGATGCGCAAGGGCCATCCCGCCTCCCGCCGCAAGCTGCTGGTGAAAGACCTGGCGCGCTATCCACTGGTGACCATCTCGGTCGGCGGCCAGGAAGAGGGGGCGGTCGACGGCTTCATCCTCGAGCGGGGGCTTGCGCGCCAGTCCGAGATGTTCGACCGCCACGCGCTCGAAGAAGCGTTGCGCGAAACCGGGCAGCCGCCGCGGTTGCGCGTGACAGTGCCGCATTCGCTGGCTATTCCAGCGCTGCTGCGGGACAGCGACATGCTTTCGATCGTGCCGGCCTCGCTGGCGCAGGCGCTCACGCACGGCGGCAGCGAACTGTTGTCGCGCCAACCGCCGTATCGCGCGGGCCAGTCGACCCTGCGCGCCGTCTGGCATCGACGCAACGAACACGACGCCGGACACGCATGGCTTCGCGACCGGGTGGCCGCAGTTGCCGATGCGGCGCAGTAGCAGTGGGTCTCTCTCCGAGGCTGACCGCTGCACTGGTGGAAGTCACGGCTCGCCCCCGATGACCCCCATCTCCAGCGGCACCTTGATGTAGAACAGCTTGAGCTTCTCGCCAGACAGGTGCGCGAGAAAGCTCTCGGCCTCCTGCTCTGTCAGCGCGAATCCGACTTCCACCGACACATCGCCGGCCAGCTCGAAGAAGTGCTCTTCGTGCAGCCTGCCGTGGCGGCCGAAGCCGGCGATCGCGCGAAAGGCCGAACCGCCATGGATGCCCACCTTCTTGGCCTCTTCGAGCAACCATTCATAGGCGAGGATGCCGTGGTGACGGTGGTTCTCCTGGACGTAGAACTTGAGGTAGATGCCTTGCATGGGGGCCTCCTTCGGCTCGAATGACTCGGATGACTCGACTACGCTCTGACGAAGAGGGCGTTGGCAATCAGGATGCCAATCCCCGTCAGGATCAGCGATCCGACAAGGTGCACGCTCGCCGCGCCCAGGGCCCACCAGTGTTCGTGTCGGCCGATCAAGGTCACGACCTCGACCGAGAACGTCGAGAACGTCGTCAGGCCGCCCATGAAGCCGGTAATGACCAGCAGCCGCCATTCAGGGGCGAGGCCGCTGTTGTGCGTGAAGAAGGCGCTGGCCACGCCGACCAGCAAGCCTCCGATGAGGTTGGCGGCCAATGTGCCCAGGGGAATCGTCGGGAACACCGGGTTCAGCCAGCCACCCAGCCACCAGCGCAGCAAGGCGCCGCACCCGGCACCGCCGAAGACTGCAAAAAAGGAAAAGCCGCTCATGTCGCTCCTTGGTCAATCGGGCCAGGGCGACCAGTGCAGCCATCGAGCGCGCATTGCGCGTCAAGAATGCCTACGCCGGCCCACGCTGGACCCGGGTAGGCATCATCAGCCCGAGTGGGCGGTTCAGGGAGGAATGCCATCTCCGCAGCGCGGCAGTATATCGGTCGAGGCGCATGGCGGCAACGCAGTGGAGCGGCCAATCCAATATGGCCGCTGCGGCCGGAACAGCGGCAGGCCAGCGCACGCTATGGCGACTTCGTCACCGCTGGCGGATTCCATTTGCCTGTGAGCGCGTCTGCCTTCGGCGAATAGAGGCGCATGGTCAGATTGAACGTCCCTTTGGGCGCAGGTAGCCAGTTGGCTTGCTTGTCATTGCCGGGACTCTCGTTCTGGAAATACAAGTCGAGCGAACCGTCCGCGTTGGTCTTGAAGGGCATCCAGCTGCTGACCGCGAATCGGTCGAGCACGTTCGCCACCTGGAACCCATCGTCGTCGTACAGCGTGATGGACCAGAAGGCGTTCACGGGCGGTGTTGCCCCCTTGTTGAAGTGAATCGTGTACTTGTTTGCGCCGGTGAGCGGCTTGCCGGTGTCGTCGGCGATATTCAATGGATAGATGGCGTCTTCAGGCAGGTTGGCCCCAAGACCCAACTGCGTCACGATGGCGCGCTTCAGATAGTAGTTGCCATAGACACCCATGGTGTCGGTGTTCATTGACCATCCGTTTGCGACGCGGGCAATCGTCGGAATCTTCCACTTCATGATTTGCTGGGCGTCCTCAGGCGCGCTCGCGAGTGCCTTCTGCACGGCGGGGTCGAGCTTGTCGAAGTCAAAGCTTTTGCCCGGCTCGATGCCGATGCGCTTCATCCGCGCGACGATCGGCTGGTCGGTGATGTGGGGCGGATGCAGCTTGAGGAGTTCGGCCGCATAGGTGAAGAAGCGGCTGGCCGGCATGGTGTCGGCCTGGGTTTTCGGTGGCGTCTTCATGTCGACGGCCGGGTCGATCTTCACGGCCACGGGTGTCGATGGCTTGCCCCATCCGGAGAGCGGAGTGACCGCGTAACCCGCCTGAATCTTGTTCACCGCAGCGTAGTCCGCAGGTCCGTCCGTCCTCGTGCGGCCGATGACCCAGACATAGGAAGTTGGTGCCGGAATATGCGCGAACCCCTCGGGGACCGTTCCGACCCAACCCGGCGGGGTGACGAGGAAATTGCCCGTGCTGGTTCCAGTCGTTCGCCAGCCGGGCGACGCAAAGACATCGGTCCACATGTCCAGCATCGGAAGAAGGTAGAACCGCCCGGCCGTGTCTGGTACGGAGACAACCTGCGCCTCCTTGGTGAGATCCAGCCATGCGATGGAATAGAGCGTATCGAAGTTGACGCGCACGACCACTTTCAGATCCGCGGGCGGATAGGCCGGGATGTTCACGAACATGTTCATCGGGCCTTTGCCGATTGCCTTGCCGACCTCGATGTTCGTGGACTGCAACCGCGTGATGTCCATGCTCACGAGCGGATAGAGGTAGAGGTATGCATCTACCGCAATCTGGTGGACGTCAAGTTCAGAAATGGTTTCAGAAGTCATGGCTTTCCTCTTTCGATGGTTGCGAGCGAGCTTGTGGAGCGCAGCAACATAGCACTCCATGACGACGTTGACCATTCAACCTTCGTCCGATGAGAAGGTAACAAATGAGCCACTCACAGGACGGAGACGACCCCCAGCGCCACCGACGCCGCCCCCATCGCCCCCGTGGCAAGCCACCCCAGCACCTTCCACTTCCGCGGCAGCACCATCTCGCGCATGACCGTGCGGCTCGAAGCCGCCATCATCACGGCCACCATCACCGGCACCGAGATGACCGCATTGATCACAGCGGCCCAATAAAGCGCCGAGATCGGGTTGATGCCCGAGAGGCTGATCGCGACGCCGATCGCCATGGCGGCGGCGAGGATGCCGTAGAAGCTGCGGCCCTGCGCCAGCGTCAGGTCCAGCCCCTTGCGCACGTGGCAGTAGCTCGCGACCGCCTCCGCCGCGGAGCCCGCGAGCACGGGCAGCGCCAGCATGCCGGTACCGATGATGCCGAGCGCAAACAGCATGAAGGCGGCATCCCCTGCAATCGGGCGCAGCGCGGCGGCGGCCTGCGCGGTGGAGTCGATCTGCGTCTGGCCGTTGGCATGCAGCGTCGCGGCCGCTGCGGTGATCACGAAGAACGCGATCAGGTTCGAGAAGCCCATGCCCACCGCCGTGTCGATACGCAGGCGGCGCAACTGGCGCCGCGCCTGGTCGGGTGCGATGCGCAGCGGCTGGTCTTCGGGGACGCGCTTGATGTCCTGCACTTCCTGGGAGGCCTGCCAGAAGAAGAGGTAGGGGCTGATGGTGGTCCCGAGGATGGCGACGACCGTCGTCACGTACTCCCGGCTCCAATGCAAAGAGGGCGCGAACACGCCCCGCATCGCCGCGCCCCAGTCCACATCAACCGCGAAGACGACGCCCACGTAGGCGAAGAGCGACAGCGTCAGCCACTTGAGCACGCGAACGTAGCGCTCGTAGGTCATGAAGACCTGCAGCAACAACGACAGGGCGCCGAACCCCGCCGCGTACCAGGCCGCATGGCCGTGCAGGACGAGCGCGGCGGAGTCGCCCATGGCGCTCAGGTCCGCGCCGAGGTTGATGACATTGGCGATCACCAGCAGCGCCACCAGCGCGGCCACCATCCATCGGGGACAGAAGCGCGCAAAGGTCTCGGTGAGGTTCCTTCCGGTGACGCGTCCGATGCGGGCACTGGCAAGCTGGATGCCCATCATCAGCGGATAGGTGATCAGCAGCGTCCACCCCACCCCGTAGCCGAACTGTGCACCGGCCTGCGAGTAAGTGGCGATGCCGCTGGGGTCGTCGTCCGCAGCGCCCGTGATCAGCCCCGGCCCGAGCTTGGACCACCAGCGTTCGCTGGATGGCGGGGTGCCGCCGGTCGCAAGGTTCGAAGGGGTGCTCATGAGGGCTCCGCAAGTCGCAGCGTCCGGACATTGAAGCGAAGTCGCATCACGAGGGATAGGTGCCGGCCCCGGCGCGTTGTGGGACGTCGTCGACGTCTGCTCGTAGACTCGGGACCATTCGGGGCGGCCGATCCGGGCCCTGTCCACACTCCGCAAGACCATCCCATGAAAGTCACAGCCAACACCGTCGTCACCCTGCGCTACAAGGTGTCCGATACCGCCACCCAGAAGCTCGTCGACGAGGGCCACGACCCCATGGTCTATCTGCATGGCGGCTACGACAACACCTTCCCCAAGATCGAAGCCGCACTGGAAGGCAGGGAGTCCGGCTTTCAGGCGACGCTGAACCTGCAGCCCGAGGACGCCTTCGGCGCGCGTGACGAATCACTGGTGCGGACGATCCCCAAGAGCGAGTTCCCGCCCGGCGTGAAGGTGGGCGGCCAACTGGAAGGCCGCAACGACAAGGGCGAGCCGCAAGTCTTCAATGTCATGAAGATCAAGGGGCCGCAGGTGATCCTCGATGGCAACCACCCGCTGGCCGGCAAGGCGCTCAAGTTCAGTTTCACCGTGACCGATGTTCGCGCCGCGACCGAGGAAGAGATCGCGCATCGCCATGTGCATGGCGAGCACGGGCATCATCACTGACTCGCCCCCAGGTTGGCTCACTTCGTGTAGCCGCCCACCCCCTACCGGGGGCAACCCCAGCGGCCCGGCAAAGCCGGTTCCGCGGGGTTCCTGGCCTTTGCCATGGGCGCTTCTGTCGATCAGCCGGAAAACGCGCCGTCGTCATACGCGGCCGCGTAAGTCGACCAGTCCCGCTGGACTTGCCCGGCGCACTCGATCGATGCATCGAGAATGCGTGCCTTCCACTTGCTGCGCTGGCCGAAATCGATCAGCTCGTCGGCGATGGCTGAACCTTCGCGCCCGGCGCTTCGCAACTGCGCCCACGCGACCAGCTTTCCCATCACGGCGATCACGCCTTCGAGATCGCTTGCGCCTTGCGCGGACTTGCCGCCCAACGTCACTCGGTCCTCGGTCGGTTGGAGGGCGCGCAAGACATAAGGCGTCCCAGCCACGACCACCGGCTGCAGGAAGGCCATGGAGACCGCCTGGACGCGGCGCTGCAATGCGACGACGCGATGTGCCTCCGACTTCCACTTCGGTTGCGCCACCTTGAGATGCGCCACCAGGGATGACGGAAGCGCTTGCTTCAGATCCAGCACATAGTTACCGTCGGGCGAGCCTTTGCCCTCGACCAGAATCGCGTAGCGTTCGACGCCGAGGCTGCCTGTGCCGGCGATCCGCCGCGCCACATCCAGCACTTCATAGAACTTGGGGTTCGCCTGAAGCGCAGCGTATTGACTGACGACTCCCATGACCGTCGCGCGTTGCTCGACGGTCGCAGGGAAAGCCTTCTTGCCGTCCGTGCGCAGCACGCGACGACGGCCCTTGATGTCCGTGCGGCCCGCGAGAAACTGCGAACGTTGTCTTTCGCGCAGGCCATCGAGCAGCACGCGCACCAGCCCTTGCGCAGTGTCGCGCTCCACCCAGTAGGCCTTGCCGGCGCAAAGGGCCGTCGCATAACTTTCGATGAAGATCTCGCAGAGCTTGCGCGCCTCACGCGATCCCACCGAGATGCTCTCGGCGCCGACCCATAGGCTCGTGAGAAACCGGACCAGGTCCCAGCTCGCCGGTGCCAATGCCGCCTCGTCGAAATCGTTCATGTCGAAATAGACAAGCCGGTTGTCGCCCTTGAAGCTGCCGAAGTTCTCCAGGTGGAGGTCGCCGCAGACCCACGTCAGCGGCGCCGAGCGCGGCACGCCGAAGCGGGAGAGCCGGTCGTAGAACAAATGGCACGTGCCGCGCAGGAACACGAACGGGCTCGCGCGCATGTTGCGGTACTTGAGCACCAGGCGATCCGGGTCACGGCCCTCGTTGAAGGATCGGATCTCGCGTACGACGTCCATCTCGGGCCTCCTGTGCCTGCTGTGTGGATACCTCCATCACGTTCGCGGACACGATACGCGAAACGCAACGGGCCGGCGTCTTCTCCGTCAGGGAGCAATCAGCCTTGCCGGTGCACAGTTCAGCCCATGCCACGTTTGTCCCGTAGAAGCAGTCGTTTGAAGATCATCAAGCGTGCGAGGCCAGTGTCCGCAGCGCTCATCCTGCAGCATGCCGCCTCCGCCGCAGTGGCCGTGGCGCTCCTTGCCGTGGCGCATTCCATCAAGATGCTGATCCTTCGCTGACGGGTTTCGCGTTGCGTCTCGACGCATCCGGATTCCCTCCCTTTGTCGAAGGTTGCGTAAGCGCGGCCAACGGCCCTCGCCATGAACACCTTTGACGTCCTGATCCTCGCGCTGGTGCAGGGTTTTTGCGAACTGCTTCCCGTGTCGAGCTCGGCGCACGTGATCATGGCGGAAAAGCTGCTCGGACTGAATCCGAGCGCGCCCGAGATGACCATGCTGCTCGTGATGCTGCACACGGGCACGATGTTCGCCGTCATTGCCTACTTCTGGCGCTCCTGGGTCACGACCTATTTCACCTCCGCCGACGCCTTCCGGCGCAACGGATTGCACGTCGTCCTGGCAACTGCGGCGACGGGCATCGTCGGGCTCTTTCTGCTGCAGGCGATCAAGGCGTTGGTCGCGAAGAACCTCCCCGACTTCGAGATCGAGGATCTGTTCGGCAATTCGAGGATCATTGCCGTTGCGCTGATGACTGCCGGTTTGCTGATCCTGTATTCGTCACGCCGCGCGAACGTCAGCGGCGGCGACGTGACAGCTCGCAGTGCGATGTGGATCGGCGCCGTTCAAGGACTGTGCCTTCCTTTTCGGGGTCTTTCGCGCTCGGGCGCGACCATCTCCGCGGGTCTCTCGCTCGGCGTGGGACGCAAGCTTGCGGAGGAGTTCAGCTTTGCGCTTGCCGTGGTGCTGACGCCGGTCGTGATTGCCAGGGAGGCCTACCGGCTTCTCAAGACGCCGGCCGCCGCGAGCGCCATTCACGCGGGCGACACGTGGTCGCTCGTCATGCCGAGCCTGCTGGGGATGGTCTTCAGTTTCGTGGCCGGACTGCTCGCATTGCGATGGCTCTCGAAGTGGCTCGAAACAGATCGATGGCATCTGTTCGGCTTCTATTGCATGGCTGCTTCGTTGGTGGTCTTTCTGGTGGGATGAGCGAGTCAGTCAATATTCATATTGCCGGAATAGATTGGTTGGATGACCTGTTTCAGCCAGGTGGGAGGCGCGGTCGCGACGTGTCGCGACGCTGTCGAACGCGACAAGACCGAACTCGATTCGCGCTTGTCTCGGCACAGGCATGCGTACACCGCACGTCCCACCCTCTCCGTCGATTTGAAAGCTTTCCCATGAGCGCTCGCCTGCCCGACGCCGACGCCCTTCGCGTCGACTCATCCGTTGCACGACGCACAGCAGTGGTGTTGCTGCATGGCTTGTGCAGCACGCCGGACGAGTTGTCGTCGGTCGCGAATGGCCTTCGCGGTGCCGGCTATTCCGTTCACGCATTGCCTGTCGATGGCTATTCGTTCGACGCTGCCGCGCCAGAGCGGCATGCCACGCCGTGGCGTCAATGGGTCGACACGGTCGAACAACGCGTCGACGCGCTGCGCAACGAACACGACCGGATCATGCTCGTCGGCATTTCCGCCGGCGCAGCGCTGGCCCTCGCCACCGCCATGCGCTGCGGCGCGCGAATCGACGCGCTGGTCCTGATGTCGACCACGCTGCGCTTCGACGGCTGGGCGATTCCGCGCCGACACAAGCTGCTTCCGCTGGCGCTGTACACGCCGCTCGGCCTCTTCTGGCGTTACCGCGAACACCCACCTTACGGCGTCAAGAACGAGCGCGTGCGCAGCTGGATCGAGCGCGAGCTGCGCCACCGCAAGGTGTCGCGTGCAGGTGCTGCGGTCATCGGCATCTCGCACCTGCGCGAGCACGACCGCCTGATTCGCCATGTGCGCAGTGGGCTGGATCAGATCGACTGTCCCCAGGTTCTCGCCATCCATGCGGCGCAAGACGAAGTGGCCAGCGTCGCCAATCTTGATCTGTTGAAACGGGGCCTTGTTCGCCCCGAGCTGCAAACCGTCGTGGTGGGCAACAGCTACCACATGATCACCATCGACAACGATCGTCAGCAGGTGCTGCGCGAGACGCTTGAATTTGCCGCCGCGGTCACGCACCGCATTCCCTGAAGACACTCCATGAGTTCCCCTACCTTCGAAACCATTTCCTCCATTCTCGAAAAGGACTTCCAGGTCGCCCGCGCCGACATCCGGCCCGACCGGCCCCTGCTCGAACTCGGTCTCGATTCGCTGGCGCTGATGGAGTTCGTGTTCGCCGTCGAAGACGTCTTCCATCTGCGCATTCCCGAAGACAAGCTGGACCCGCGCGAGGCCGGGATCACGCTGCAACGGATGTGCGAGGTGATCGAGCAGGCGCCACGCGGGGCGATGCCGGCGTGAACCCGCGCATCTGCGTCACCGGCATGGGGTTGGTCTCGCCGCTGGGCAACACGCTGGCGGCTTTCGACGAGGCCTTGTTCGCCGGCCGCTCCGCCGTCGTCGCGAGCACGCTCGAAATGGAGGGGCTCGAGCCGATGGCGTTGTCTCTCGCAGCCTGCAAGTTCGACGATACCGAGCGCAGCGTTTCGCGCCTTCCGCTCGACCGCGGCACCGCGATGTCGCTGGCCGCCGCGCGCGATGCCTATGCGCAAGCCGGCCTGGTCGAGACACCGCCGGAAAGCGAGCGGCTCGGCGTCTACTGGGGCAGTGGCATGGCGGGCATCGCCACCTATGACGACAGTGCGCAGACGCTCTACGTCGGGCATCGCCGGGTACGCCCCACCGCGGTGCTGAGTGCCATGCCCAATGCCGCGGCGGCGGAACTCGGCCTGCGTTTTCGCGCGCGCGGCGCGGCGCTCACCTATGCGTGCGCCTGTGCCTCGTCCGCGGTAGCGATCGGCGAGGCGATGCGCGCCATTCGCGCCGGCTGGATCGACGTGGCCATCGTCGGCGGGCATGAGGCCATGCTCACGCCAGGCACGCTGGCGGGCTGGTACGCGATGCGCGTGATGGCGCTCCCTCCGGCTGACGACCCGGCCAGCGCCTGCCGCCCCTTCTCGGCCGACCGCGCCGGGTTCGCGATGGGCGAAGGAGCCGCCGCGCTGGTGATCGAATCGGAGGCCCACGCCAAGGCGCGTGGCGCGAAAGCAGACCTCGTGCTGGCTGGCTACGCCACCAACAGCGACAGCACCCACATGACCAATCCGGATCCGGCCGGCCAGGCGCGCGCCATGCGTGCCGCACTGGCGGATGCCGGGCTGTCGCCGGCCGACATTGGGCACGTCAACGCGCACGGCACCGCGACCGCGGCCGGCGACGCGGCCGAAGCGGCATCGATCCAGGACGTGTTCGGCAGCAACACGCCGGTCAGCGCCACCAAGGCCATCCATGGCCACCTGCTGGGCGGCGGCGGCGCGCTGGAGCTCGTGGCCACCCTGCGCACCCTGGCGCACCGCCGGCACCCGCCGACCGCGCACCTGCGGCAGGTTGATCCGGCCTTCGCCATCGACATCGTGCGCGGGGAGGCGCGCATCGCGCCCGGGCTGCAATGGGCCATGTCGAATTCCTTCGCCTTCGGCGGCACTAACGCCGTGCTGGTGGCTGGGTGGACCGGAGCCTGAAGGCGCCACTGTTGCGCCCGTGACGCCACTGCGTTGCGCGATTTGGCCTTCCATCGCGGCAGAATGGCCCCATATTTCCTTGATCGCCCCGGTCGCATCGACCAGGGAACTGCAAAGGAATTGAGCGCCATGACCACCGCCAACCCCATCGTCCAGATCAAAGCCCTCGGCTTTCCGTGGGAGACGATCGACCCCTTCCTCTTCTGCGCTTATCACGACGACGCCTATCCGCGCGCCAATGCGCAGATGGGACCCGACACCCCGCTCGCCGGCCGCGACCTGGGCCAGGACTTCAGCCGCAAGGACGGCTGGAGCATGTACCACGGCACCACCGTGCCCGGCTTTCCGGGACATCCGCACCGTGGCTTCGAGACGGTGACGATCGTGCGCAAGGGCCTGATCGACCATTCCGATTCGCTCGGCGCAGTGGCCCGCTTCGGCGGCGGCGACGTGCAGTGGCTCACGGCCGGCAAGGGCATCGTGCACTCGGAGATGTTCCCCCTGCTCGACACGAAGGCGCCGAACCCGCTGGAGCTGTTCCAGATCTGGTTGAACCTGCCCGCCCGCAGCAAGATGGCCGAGCCGCATTTCACGATGCTCTGGGCCGAGGACGTCCCCAGCTTTACCGCAACCGACGCCGAGGGGCTGAAAACCGAAGTCACGAGCATCGCGGGTCGGATCGGCCCCGTGGACGGAAAGCCCGGTGAAGGCGGCCCCCTGGCGCCGCCGCCGGATTCGTGGGCGTCGCGGCCCGAAGCCGACGTCGCGATCTGGACGATCCGGATGGAGCCCAGCGCACGCTGGACACTGCCGGCTGCCACCGGCGAGGGCACGCGCCGGAGTCTCTACTTCTTCAAGGGTCGCTCGGTGTCGATTGCGGGGCAGGGCGTCGACGGCCACGCAGCCATCGAACTGCGCGCCGACGCCGCCGTGGATTTGCTGAACGGCGACGAGACGAGCGAGTTCCTCGTGCTGCAGGGCCGGCCGATCGGCGAACCCGTGGCGCAGTACGGCCCCTTCGTGATGAACACGCAGGCCGAGATCGCGCAGACGATGGCGGACTACCGCCGCACCCAGTTCGGCGGCTGGCCGTGGCCCGATCACGCGCCGGTGCACGGTCGCGACCCCAGCCGCTTCGCCCGGCATCCCGGCGGGCGGGAGGAACGACCGCTGGATCGCGCGACAGCCTGAACGCGCTCAGCCGGCGCGCTGCAGCGCCATCTCGCGGATCAACGCCCACACGCGCTGCGCCAGCGGCGCCGGCGCGCGGTTGCGGCGGTGCACGAGCATGATCGCGCGCTTCACCTTCGGCAGCAGCGGCCGCACGGCCAGCGCCGGCAGCCCCATGGGCGGCATCGCGAGCGCCGGCATGACGCTGATGCCGATCCCCTGCTCGACCATGCGGAAGCCGGTGGTGGGGTGGCCCACCTGCTGCCGCACCTCGCAGTGCACGCCATGCAGGGTCAACGCCTCGTCGATCAGCCGCCGGCTGCCGGAAGCGTGGTCGAGCAGCACCAGCGGCTCGCTTTCGAGCATCGACCAGCGCACCGAGGTCTTCCCCGCCAGGCGGTGGCTCGGCGGCATGACCAGGCAGAAGGGGTCGTCGAGGATGGCCTCGCAATGCAGATCGTCCGCCGCGGTCGGTTCGACCACCACGCCGAAGTCCACTTCGCCGGCGCGCACGCTGTCGAGCACGTCCTGCTGAATGCGGTCGAGCAGCACGAGTTCGATGTCCGGATCGCGCCGCGCGCATTCGGCGATGCAGGCGGGCATGAGGTTCGCCGACAGGGTGGGACTGCTCGCGACACGCACCTTGCCGCGCCGCGCACCGGCCATGCCGTGGACTTCGGCCAGCGTTTGGTCGAGTTCGTCGAGAACCCGATCGAGCCGCAGCGCCAGCGATTGGCCCGCCTCGGTCAGCACGACCTCGCGCGTGGTGCGGTCGAGGAGCTTGAGCCCCAGTTGCGCCTCGAGCTCGACGATCGAGCGGCTGACCGCCGGCTGCGTGAGGCCGACCTGATCGCCCGCGCGGCTGAAGTTGCGGCCCTCGGCGACGGCCTGGAAAACACGAAGTTGCCGAAGCGTGACGTTCATGCATCGCAATCATATATCTATCAGATAAATCCATTTCTCTTTTGAATGCAATAGGCGTCCAATCCCGCCCCATGGCACGTTCACGCTACCTCCCCGACAACTTCACCCTGGCGCTGGTCGCCGTCGTCACCCTGGCCAGCTTCTGGCCGGCGAGCGGAGTGACGGCGCATTTCTTCGAGCGGCTGACCACGGTCGCGATCGGACTGCTGTTCTTCCTGCACGGCGCCAAGCTGTCGCGCGAGGCCATCCTCGGCGGCATCACGCACTGGCGCCTGCACGTCTTGGTGTTCGCGGCCACGTTCGTCATGTTTCCGCTGCTGGGTCTGGCGCTCAGGCCCGTGCTGACGCCGCTCGTCACGCCCGAGCTCTACACCGGCGTGCTGTTCCTCTGCGTGCTACCCGCGACGGTGCAATCGGCCATCGCCTTCACATCGATGGCGCGCGGCAACATCCCGGCTGCCGTGTGCAGCGCATCGGCGTCGACGATGCTCGGCGTCTTCGTGACGCCCATCCTGGTCAACCTGATCGTCGTGCAGCACAGCAGCTCCGGCGCGTCGCTCGACGCGATCGGCCGCATCCTGCTGCAGTTGATGGTGCCCTTCGTCGCCGGCCATTTGATGCGCCCGTGGATCGGCGCCTGGATCAAGCGGCATGCATCGGTGCTCACGCTGGTCGACCGCGGCTCCATCCTCCTGGTGGTCTACACCGCCTTCAGTGCGGCGGTCATCGAGGGCTTGTGGAAGCAGGTGCCAATGTCCGCGCTGGCGGGCCTGCTGGTTGTCTGCGCCGTGCTGCTGGCGCTCGCGCTGGCCATCACCACCTGGGCGGCCCGAAGCCTCGGCTTCGACAAGGCCGACGAGATCACGATCGTGTTCTGCGGCTCGAAGAAGAGTCTGGCCAGCGGCATCCCGATGGCAAAGGTGCTCTTCGCCTCCCACGCCGTCGGCGCCATCGTGCTGCCGCTGATGCTGTTCCACCAGATCCAGCTGATGGTCTGCGCAGTGCTGGCGCAACGCTATGCGCGCCGACAAGAGGCCATTAAAGTCGCGCCCGCCAAAGCCGCCTGATCACAACGCGCCGTCGCACCCAAATTCCAGAAACGCCGCGGAACCGGCTTAGCCGGGCCGCTGGCGTTGCCCCCGGTAGGGGGTGGGCGGCTACACGAAGTGAGCCAACCTTGGGGGCGAGCTACCTTACTGCGTCGCCTTTGCGATATTCAGCGGTGAGTTCGTCAAGCCGCTGCTTGAGGCCCGCATCCAGCTTGTAGTCCGCGGCGGCGAGCGTCGCGTCCAGTTGCTCCGGCCGGCTGGCGCCGAGCAGGGGCGCGGTGATCAGCGGATTGGCCATGACCCATGCCACCGCCAGCGTCGCGAGCGGCACAGCGGCTTCATCGGCCATCTTGTGCAACTGCGCGACCGTGGCGAAACTGCGCTCGTTCCAGTAGCGGTCCTGGTACATCGAGCCGGCGGTACCGAGCGTGAAGCGCGTGTTGTCTTCGGGCTTGGCGCCGGCCTTGTACTTGCCTGTCAGCAAGCCGCCCGCCAGCGGGTTGTACGGAATCACGCCCAAGCCTTCCTCACCTGCGAGCGGCAGCAGTTCGCGCTCGATCTCGCGGAACAGCAGGCTGTAGCGCGGCTGCACCGACACAAGCCTGGTGAGCTTGTGCAGTTCGCTGCGCCCGATCGCGCGGGCGAGTCGATAGGCGAGGAAGTTGGACACGCCGATGTAGCGCGCACGGCCCGAGCGCACGATCACATCGAGCGCTTCGAGGCTTTCGTCGAGCGGCGTCTCGCGGTCGTCGGAGTGCAACTGGTAGAGATCGACATGGTCCGTCTGCAGTCGCTTCAGCGATGCATCGATCGCATCCAGCAAGTGTTTGCGCGAGGCGCCCTGATCCCAGCTGTTCGGCCCGACCTTGCCGCACGCCTTGGTCGCGATGATGAACTGGCCGCGCCGGCTCGCACCCTTCACGCGCAACCAGCGGCCGATGATCTCTTCGGTGCGTCCGGTGGTCTCGACGGTGCCGCCGAGCGGATACACATCGGCCGTGTCGAGGAAATTGATGCCGCCTTCCGTCGCCCTGTCGAGGATGCGGTGTGACACGGCTTCGTCGGTCTGCAGGCCGAAGGTCATCGTGCCAAGCGCGAGGCGCGAGACGGTCAGGCCGGTGCGGCCGAGGCGGGTTGTGGGAATGCTCATGGGAAGACTCCGATCGCTGGCTTGGCAGGGATCATAGTCAGCAGCGCAATTTCTTGCCCGCGCCGACGCGCTTCCTCGCAGACACTCAATCCGAAGCCTGCGCCGCCATTTCAAGGAATCGCAAGGACGGCTCGGACATCAACGCGCGCGTCACGGCCTGCGTTTCCGATGGGGTCAACGACACCAGGATCTCCACCTGGCCGGCCACGCTGGTCGCCAGCGGAACGCCATCTCGAAAGACCACGCGCGAACCCGCGACGCGCGCGACCTTCGGCCCCGGCACGACCGTGCCGAGCAGATTGGCCGGATCGGTGGCGGCCAGGCAAATCAGGCTGCCGTCCAACGCCTGGCGCCGCACTTGGCGCATCAAGCCAATCGCCTCCGGCAGTGCGAACTGCTCTCCGGCCACGCCCGCGATGAAACGGCCTCCGCGGATTTCTCCGCGCGCCTCGAGCCGGCGATAGGAGCGCACGAGGTCGCGCCACGGCGGCAGCCATGCCGCCTCCCGCTCCAACACGCGCCAACACACCACGCCGTAGCGGCGCAGCAGAATGCGCGCGACCTGCTCGATGGTGTCGGGTGCCGCGCTGGGAGTCGCACCGGGAGAGGCCGACGCGCGCTGCCGCACGAGCGACCAGCGACCAGCGTCCTCGATGCCGAACAGCGAAGTGCGCCGGCGGCGGCGCGCATGCGTCGACGAGCGCTTGGATGGCGGTATCAGCAATGCGCGCAGCCCGGCAAAACTGTCGCAATGCGCGCGGCCGCGCACGACCAGTTCGCTCAGCGCGTCTTCGAGTTCCGTGCCCAACAGATGCGTGCCCTGGATGATCTCATCGAAAAACGAGGCGCCATGCTCGGCCAGAAATGCCGCCACCCGCTGGGCGCGCGAACCCAATGCCGCGTCGTCGATCGGCGCGGGCGCGAGGCCAGTCCAGAGCGATGCTGTCCGGCGAGGCAGCAACAGCACCGGTGTCGCACGCAGGGACGTGCCCCCGCCACCTGGCCGGCCGTCGACCGCAGGCGGGCGCAACCGCGTCCACAGCATGCGGCCGGCGGTGCACAGGTCGTCGAGCCATGCCGGGGCGTAGTCCCTGACCCGCGCCGGCAGCAGTTCGGCCTCCCAACTGCCGGCCGGTGCCTCGTAGCCTTCGAGCTGCGTCAGGATGCCGGCCAATGCGTCGGGGCCGCTGACGCGGCTGGTCGCGCCGACGTGCTGCCACTCGAACAGGAAGCGCGCGAAATCGCGCGGCTCGACGGGCTCGATCTCGCGCCGCAGACGCTTCAAGGTGTAGCGATGGATGCGGGCGAGAAGATGCCGTTCGCACCATTCGATCGATTCGCCGCCGGGCGTGAATCGGCCCTGAAGCACGTAGCCTTCGCTCTGCAATGCGGACAAGGCCGCATCGATGTTGGATCGCGGTAGCTGCAACTGCGCGGCCAGATCGTCCGCCGTCATCGGGCCGAGGCCGGTCAGGCGTGAGCGCAGCAACTCGCGCAAGGCTTCCTCCGAACTGCCCAACACCTGTGCATATTCCGCCGGCGGCTCGATGGCCGGCTGCAGTGCAGCATCGGCGTATAGCACGGCAACCTGCGCAAGGCGCTCGGCCACGACCCACAGCCCAGCGCCGGAAGGGATTGCGCCAGCGGGCAACAGGCGCGTTGCGCGCCCCGCTTTCGCGAGCGCTTCGAGCCATGCCGGCCATTCCGCGTTGGCGGATGCCTCCTTGTCGGTCATGACGCCAAGGCCGTTCAACGCTTCATGCATTTCGTCGACGCTGCGCACGCCGGGCCATGCTTCCGCGCGAACACTCGCGATCGCATCGAGGTCGAGCCGACCCAAATCGTCCGCGCTCTCCGGGTCGACATAGCGGCGACTCTGCACGGCCTGCGTGCGACGCTCTTCCAGCGGAGCATCGTCGAGGAATGCGTAGGGCCGCGCGTTCAGCGCCTCGGCGGCGAGCGGCGAGGGCGCGGGCAGATCGCGTGCCAGCACTTCGACTTCGCCTGATTCCATCCGGCGCAGCAGCCGGAGCCAGCCTTCAGCATCCATCGCGTCGTAGAGGCAGTCCTGCAAGGTCTGGGCAACCAGCGGATGGTCGGGAATCTCGCGCGCGCCGGCGAGGTTTTCCGCGCACGCCACCTGATCCGGGAAGACGGAGGCCAACAGGTCCTCCGACTTCATGCGCTGCAACTGCGGCGCCACCTTGCGGCCGCCGACGAAGCGCGGCAGCGCGAGCGCCGTGGTCGCATTCCACCGCCAGCGCACGCCGAACAGCGGCGCATCCAGCAGCGCCTGCACGAGCACCTCGAGCGCAGACGCCGAATGCAGATAGCGTGCGACTTCATCGAGCGGAAAGCTGTGGCTGGTCGACAGCGACAGCACGATCGCATCCTCGGTCGCCGCGGCCTGCAGCTCGAAATTGAACTTGCGGCAGAAGCGCTTGCGCAACGCGAGCCCCCAGGCGCGGTTGAGGCGGCTGCCGTAAGGCGAGTGAATGACGAGCTGCATGCCGCCGGATTCGTCGAAGAAGCGCTCCATCACGATGCGCTCCTGCGTCGGCAATGCGCCCAACGCACGCACAGCGCGCGCGAGATGGTCGACGATCTGTCGCACGGCTGCCGTGTCCATGCCTGTGGTGCGGACGAGCCACTCCTGGGTTGCATCGATGCCGCGCGCCGCCAGCATGTCGGCGATCTCGCCGCGAAGACGCGACACGCCGAAGGAAAGCTCGTCGGTCCGGCCCGGCGCTTCACCCAGCCAGAACGGAATGTTCGGCGGAACCCCGTGCGCGTCCTCGACCCTCACGCGGCCGGGTTCGATCCGCAAGATGCGGTAGCTCGCATTGCCCAGCTGGAAGATGTCGCCCGCCAGGCTCTCGACCGCAAAGTCCTCGTTGACCGTGCCGATCTTGTGCGCCTGCGGTTCGAGCATCACCGTGTAGTCGCCGGTCTCCGGAATGGTTCCCCCGGAGGTCAGGGCGGTCAGGCGTGCGCCCTTGCGCTCGCGCAGGCGGTGATGAACGGCGTCGCGATGCACATAGCTCGCGCGCTGGCCTTGCCGGGTGGTGAAGCCATCGGCCAGCATGCGAACGACCGACGCATAGGCCTCGCGCGTCAACTCTGCGTAGGGCCACGCACGGCGCACCAGCGCGAAGAGTTCGTCCTCGTCCCATTCGCGGCCTGCGGTCTCTGCCACGATCTGCTGCGCCAGCACGTCGAGCGGTGCAGGCAGCACGTGCAGCGCATCGAGCTCGCCACGGCGCACGCAGTCCAGCAGCGCCGCGCATTCGACGAGTTCGTCGCACGACTGCGGAAAGAGCCGGGCCTTTGGCACGCCGCCAACGGCATGGCCCGCACGCCCCGCGCGCTGAAGAAAGGATGCGATGGATCGCGGCGAACCCAGCTGACAGACGAGATCGACGTCGCCGATATCCAGGCCCAGCTCCAGGGAGGCTGTGGCCACCAGCACCTTCAGGTCGCCACGCTTCAGGCGCTGTTCGGCATCGAGGCGTGTCTCCTTGGCGAGGCTGCCGTGGTGCGCAGCGACCACTTCCTTGCCGATGATCTCGCCGAGGTGCCGCGCGGCGCGTTCGGCCATGCGGCGCGTGTTGACGAAGACCAGCGTGGTGCGATGCGCATGGACCAGCGCGGCCACGCGTGCGTAGACCTGCTCCCATTGCTCGCTCGACATCACTGCGGCCAGCGGCGTGGGCGGCAGCTCCAGCGCGAGATCCCGCTGCTTGGCATAGCCGATGTCGACGATCTCGCAATCGGCCACGCCGTTCTTCACCGCTCCGGCACCGACGAGGAAACGCGCGATCTCGTCGATCGGCTTCTGAGTCGCAGAGACGCCGATGCGCGTCAGCGGCCGCTCGCAGTTCGATTGCAGCCGTTCGAGCGACAGTGCGAGATGGCTTCCGCGCTTGCTCGCGACGACGGCGTGGATCTCGTCGACGATGACCGTGCGAACCGTCGAAAGCATGTTGCGGCCCGACGCCGAGCCCAGCAGCACGTACAACGACTCGGGCGTGCTCACCAGGATGTGCGGCGGCCTGCGCAGGCTCTCCTGGCGTTCTTTGGCGGGCGTGTCGCCGGTACGCACCGCCGTACGAATCTCGACGTCCGCGTGGCCCAGCTTCGCGAGTTCGCGCCGGATACCCGCAAGCGGCGCCTTCAGGTTGAGGCCGATGTCGTTGGACAGCGCCTTGAGCGGCGAGACATAGAGGACGACGGTTTCGTCGGCGAGCCCACGGGATTCGAGCCCCTGGCACACCAGTCCGTCAAGCGCAGCGAGGAAAGCTGTCAACGTCTTGCCGGAGCCTGTTGGCGCAGCAATCAGCGTATGTCTCCCCGCGGCAATCACCGGCCACGCGGCGGCCTGGGCCTCGGTCGGGCCCGGAAAGGTCGAACGGAACCAGTTCGCGACGGCGGGGTGGAATTCGTGAAGCACGGAAAGAGAGATCAGGCCGGCAGCAAGCCTTCGAACATCGGGATTCCTTCAGGGCGTGCGAGTCAACTCGCCAGGCTTCCTCAACATCTTGTCGACGTCCGCGGCGTGGAGCTCTTCGGCGTAGATCATCTGGCGCGCAAATTCTTCCAGCGCGACCGAGCGGCCTTCGACGAGCCCCAGCAACTGGCGGTACAGGTCGAGCGCCGCGCTTTCGGTCGCCAGCGACTCCTGCAGGATCGCCGCCATGTCGTGCTTGTGCGAATCGAGCAAGGCGCCGATGCCGAGCGACGGATAGGCGCCCAGCGCGGTGATCCATTCGCCGACCTGCTGGGCATGCAGGAGCGATTCGTCCGCCTGCTGGCGCAGCCACGACACCACGGGAATCCGGGAGAAACCGAAAACGAGGAAGGAATAGTGGGTGTAGCGCACAACGCCGGCCAGCTCTGCTTCCAGCAGCCGGTTCAGCACAGCGACCACCTGGTCCTTGTCGATCTGAGCCATGAGGACACCTCCGCGACCGATGCGGCGCCACAAGCGACGCCCGCTGAAGACTGGCACGTTCGCCGATCCGACGCAAGCGGGAGGCGTCCGACGGCGCCCTCGAACACACGCCCAACTGCGTTTGACGCCAGGCGCCGATGGGCGTACGGTTGCCGCCCGGACCGCACGCGGGACGCCATCGAAGGAGACAAGAGAGATGACGGATCTGTCCACTCACCCGACACAGATCGCCGGCGCCTGGCTGGCCGATTTCAACTCCGCGCTCGAACGGCAGGACATCGACGCCGCGGTGGCGCTGTTCGAGCCCGATGCCTACTGGCGCGACCTGGTCGCCTTCACCTGGAACATTCGCACGCAGGAAGGCCCCGAGGCAATCCGCGCCATGCTGAAGGCGCGCCTGGCCGATACGAAGCCCAGCGGATTTGCGGTCGAAGGCGATGCGACGGAGGCCGACGGGATCGTCGACGCATGGTTCACCTTCGAGACGGCCGTGGCGCGCGGACGCGGCCATCTGCGGCTGCGCAACGGCAAGGCCTGGACGCTGCTCACGACGATGACCGAGCTCAAGGGCTTCGAGGAGCGCAAGGGCGATCGCCGCATCAAGGGCGCCGAGCACGGTGCGAATCCGCAGCGCAAGACCTGGCTGGAGCGGCGCGACGAAGAAGCCAGGACGCTGGGCTACGCCGAGCAGCCCTATGTCGTGATCGTCGGCGGCGGGCAGGGCGGCATCGCGCTCGGTGCGCGGCTGCGGCGGCTGGGCGTGCCGACCATCATCGTCGAGAAGAACGCGCGGCCCGGCGACTCCTGGCGCAAGCGCTACAAGAGCCTGTGCCTGCATGACCCGGTGTGGTACGACCATCTTCCGTACCTGCCGTTTCCCGAGGACTGGCCGGTGTTCTCGCCCAAGGACAAGATCGGCGACTGGCTGGAGATGTACACCAAGGTGATGGAGCTCAACTACTGGAGCTCGACCACCGCGAAGAAGGCGCGCTACGACGAGGCGAAGAAGGAATGGGAAGTCACCGTCGAGCGCGACGGCAAGGAGATCACGCTGCGGCCGAAGCAGCTGGTGTTCGCGCTCGGCGTCTCGGGCTATCCGAATGTGCCGAAGATCCCCGGCGCTGAAACTTTCAAGGGCGAACAGCACCACTCCAGCGCGCATCCGGGGCCGGAAGCCTGGCGCGGCAAGAAGTGCGTGGTGCTCGGCTCCAACAACTCGGCGCACGACATCTGCGCCGCACTGTGGGAGAACGGCGCCGACGTCACCATGATCCAGCGCAGTTCCACGCACATCGCGCCGTCGGATTCGCTGATGGAGCTGGCGCTCGGGGGCCTGTATTCCGAATCCGCCGTCAAGGCGGGGGTGACGACCGACAAGGCGGACCTCATCTTCGCGTCGATCCCCTACAAGATCATGGCGCCGATGCAGGTGCCGGTCTACGAGGAGATGAAGAAGCGCGACGCTGATCTGTATTCGCGGCTCGAGAAGGCCGGCTTCCTGCTGGACTTCGGCGTCGACGGCTCGGGCCTCTTCATGAAGTACCTGCGGCGCGGATCGGGCTACTACATCGATGTCGGCGCATCCGAACTGGTGGCCAACGGCAGCATCAAGCTGCGCAGCGGCGTGACCATCGAGCGCATCAATCCAAATTCCGTGACGCTGAGCGACGGCACCGAACTGCCGGCGGACCTCATCGTCTACGCGACAGGCTACGGATCCATGAACGGCTGGCTCGCCGACCTGATCTCCCCGGAAGTCGCCGACAAGGTCGGCAAGGTCTGGGGACTGGGCTCCGACACCCCCAAGGACCCGGGACCATGGGAAGGTGAACTCCGCAACATGTGGAAGCCCACCCAAGTGCCGCAACTCTGGGTCCACGGCGGCAATCTGCACCAGTCCCGCCACTACTCCCAATTCCTGTCCCTGCAACTCAAGGCCCGCATGGAGGGATTGTCGACACCCGTCTTCGAGTTGGCCCCCACGCACCACAAGCGATAACGCAATGCACGCCCCAAAAAAGGGGCGCACCAAACGCGAGAAACACCGCGGAACCGGCTTCGCCGGGCCGCCGGTGTTGCCCCCGGCAGGGGGTGGGCGGCTACACGAAGTGAGCCAACCTGGGGGGGAGCTACATCAAGGGTCCACGTTCGCTCATCAGGCGCATTGCCTCATCAGCGACGGATTCCTGATCGATCGCGAGAAAGCGCATCCAGTAACCGGCGATGTCGATGTTGTCGCCGTTCAGCAGAACTTGCATATGGATACGCTTGCCGTTCACGAACGTGCCGTTCTTGCTGCCCAGGTCACGGATGGTCACCAACGGCCCCTCCGTCCTCAGCGCCGCATGGAAGCGGCTCACGCGCATGGATGCGAGCACGACATGATTGCGCTCGGCCCGACCGATGGCCATGACGGGCTCGGCGACGGGGACCTGCGTGGTCTCGCCCTTGGGTGTCATCAGGATCAGCAGTGCCATCGGCGCGCGCTCCCGGGCGCATTGGCACACTACCGTTCCGGGAACGGAAGTTCAACGGCGAGCTGGTTACATTCCGTCGCGTCGCTGAGCGCAGGCGTCAGGCTGCTGCTGCGCGCTCCTTCGGCCAATTCAGCGCGTGGCCCGTCCGCTCGGTGAACGCGATCAGGTCCTCGGGGGTATCGATATCGACCCGGTAGCGGCTGTTGTCGCTGTCGAACCAGCGCACGCGCTCGGGATGGGCCTCGCGCCAGCGCCTGCAGGCCGCGTTCATGTCGCCCGCAAGCCATTCGTCCCGCAACGCGGCCTCGAAGATCACCGGATTACCCGGCTCCCCGGCCACGCGCGGCACCACCATCGAGGCGTCCCCGCGCTTCTTGAATGCGCCGATCAGCGCGGTGATGTCCTGCGCATTGACCATCGGTTGGTCGGCCAGCGCCACGATCACGGCATCGAGCTTGGACGACAGCGCCCCCAGCCCGATGCGCACCGACGAGGCCTGGCCGTCGTCGGGCGACGGATTGCGCGCCAGCGTGACCGGAAAGTCGCGCACCGCGGCCTCGATCGCCTCGGCGTGGTGCCCGAGCACGACCACCACCTCATCTACGCCGGCGCCGGAGAGCGCGATCAGTTGGCGGCGGATGAGCGGCACGCCGCCCAGTTCGAGCAGCGATTTCGGTCGCCCGCCCAAGCGGCTGCCGGACCCGGCCGCGAGCAGCACCGCGCCGATCACCATGCGGGCGTAAAGGCCGCCACCACCTTTGAGGATGCAGCCCATGTCAGTGCTCGCAGCAGGATGACTTTGCGACCGGGAGTGGCGGAAGCTCAGCCGCCGCGCCGCAGCACCCCCATGCAGGCGACCCGACTTTGGAGTCACCGCGCGCCGCGTCGACGCCGTGCCGGTGCGATACAACCGCCGCCAGCACCGAGAGCGCGATCTCTTCGGGCGTGGTCGCCGGCATCGGATAGCCGGCAGGCGCAACGATCGCTTCCACCGCGCCAGGGTCCGCGCCGCCGGTGACGAGCGACGTCTTCAGCACCTGCGCCTTCCGCGCACTGGCGATGAAAGACACCTGCCGCGCCTTCATGCCCAGCGCCAGCCGCAAGGCCTGCACGTCGCGACGGCCCTGCGTCGCGACCACGACCCACGCGCCCGGCGCGATCTGCGGAGCGACCACTGCCGGATCGTCGCTGGCGATGACCTGCCGTGCGTCTGGATAGGCGGCAGCCTCGGCTTCATGCGCGACCAGTGTCACCGCGAAGCCCACCCGCGGTGCGAGTTGCGCAAGGCTCGCCGCGACCGGCGACGAGCCGATCACCACGAGTTGCGCCAGCGGCAGAACCGGGTCGACGAACAGCTCCAGCGTGCCACCAGAGTGGCACGCCATGCCGAACTCCAGCACATCGCCGAGATCGCGCTCTTCCGCCTCGGCGGTGGGCGCGATGCGGATCACCCGCGCGTGCCCGTCGGCCAGCACCTGGCGCACGGTGCGCACCACCGCCGGCTGCGCGCAGCCGCCGCCGATCCAGCCGTGGAAATCGCCATCGGCGGTGACGACGGCCTTGTCACCCGGATGCGCGGAGGCCGGCGCGAGCGCCTTGATCACGCTGACCAGTGCGTAAGGCGTGCCGGCCTGCTGAAGCCGATGGGCGGCATCGAAGACGGTGTCGACCTTGTTCATGGGGTCTCCTTGTCGGCGGGAAATGGTTGGATCACGTTCGGCGGCCGGTGTTCAGTGCAGGTGGCCCGCGAGTTCGGCCAGGTCACGCAGGCTGTTCAGGCGTGAAAAGCCCTCGACCAGACCGCCGTGCGCGAAGACACCCTGGATCGCCTGCGACGCTGGCGGCCGCTCGGTCGGATGGAACCAGCGAATGCGCGCGCCGCGTCGGCGCACATGCGCCAGTTCTTCGGCCAGCCGCTCCGGTTCATCGGCATCGAAGCCGTCGGACAGCACCCAGACGCGCGCATTGCGCGTGAGCTGTGCGCGCGCGTGCACCGCGTGGAAGTCGGCCAGGCTGGTTGCAATGCGCGTTCCGCCGCCGAAGCCGGCGGTCACGGCGTTGACCTTTTCCTGCACCGCCGCCGAATCGCTGCGCAGCAACGGCGTGACTTCAGCCAACCGCGTGTGGAAGACGAACACGCGCGCATTCATCGCGGACACGAAGGCCCGCGCGATGCGCAGGAAAAGCTGCGCGTGGGTTTCCATCGAACGGCTCACATCGACGAGGATGAAGAGACGCGGCCATTCGCGCCGCGGCGCGCGCCACACCGGATGAACGGGCAGGCCGCCGGTGCGAAGGCTCGCCCGCAGCGTGCGCCGCACATCGAGGCGACGGCCCCGCGCGCTGTCGTGCCAGCGGCGCGTCAGGCGTTTGCGCAGCCGTTGCGCGATCTGTTCGGCCATGCGTTCGAGTTCGGAAAGATCCTGCGGCAGCCATTGGGAGAGCGAGCGATCGTGCAACGCATCGACACGGCTCGCACCGCCCTGGGCACGCGAAATGCCGTCCTCGTTCGGTTCGACGGCAGGTGCGTGCAAGGCGGTGTCGGACATCGACGGATGCGAACGCGGTGGCGAGCGGTCGAGGCTGTCATGCAGGCTTTTCACCACCTGCTGGAGATTGCGGCTCGGGCGGGTCTCGCCGCTGGTGCGGGTCTTTCCCTTGGTGCGGCCAGGATGCCAATAGCGGTCGAACAATTCAGGCCAGCGTCGCCAGTCGCGCGCGTCATGGCAGGCGATCGAACGCCAGGCCGCATCGAGGCGCGCTGCACGTTCGATCGGCACGCGCAGCGCGGCGCTCACCATGGCCTGCTGCTCCGCCACGCCAACCTTCAGGCCGTGGTCGCGCAGCAGTGCCGCGAATCCGGCAATGCTTTCGAGGGGGCGCGCGATCGTGTTCATGTGGGCTGCGACGCCTTCTCGGCTACGCCGACCGTCCGCCGGCCTTCGATGAGTTGTCGCACGCGCTCCTCGCCAAGCTGGAAGCGATCCCCCCGGGTCTTGAGCAGGCATGCCAAGGTGCCCACAAGGGCATGTGGATCTTCGGGCATTGCCTTGAAATCGAGCCGGTGCAGCGCGCGCACCCAGTCCAGCGTCTCGGCGACGCCCGGCACCTTCTCCAGGTCCTCGCGGCGGAGGCGCTGCACGAAAGCCACGGCCTGCTCGACCAGAGCGCCTTCGGCCTGTGGCAGCGTCGCGCGCACGATGGCGATCTCGCGCGCGAGCGTCGGGTATTCGAGGTAGTGATAGAGGCAGCGGCGTCGAAGGGCGTCCGAGAGCTCGCGCGTGCCGTTGCTGGTCAGCACGACCTGCGGTACGTGCTTCGCATGCACGGTGCCGAGTTCGGGCACGGTGATCTGATAGTCCGCAAGCACTTCGAGCAGGAAGGCCTCGAAGGCTTCGTCGGCGCGGTCGATCTCGTCGATCAGCAACACGCAGGGCGCGTCGCTCGATATGGCTTGCAGCAAGGGGCGTTCGAGCAGGTAGTCGCGCGCGAAGAGGTCGGCCTCCTTCATGCCCTGCGGCTGTGTCTCGTGCAGTCTGATCGCGAGCAGCTGACGCCCGTAGTTCCACTCATAGGCGGCCTGCGAAAGATCCAGGCCTTCGTGGCATTGCAGCCGCACAAGCGCCTGTCCCCGCGCGCGCGCCAGGGCACCTGCCAGCGAGGTCTTGCCGACGCCGGCGTCGCCTTCCACCAGCAATGGTCTTTGCAATTCGCCGGCAAGCCACAAGGTGGTGGCCAACGCCTCGTCGGCGATATAGCCTGCGCGGTAGAGCGATTCGCGCAACTCGGCTTCGGTCACTGGGTAACCTCCGTGCCGCGCACTGCGGTGCGAGCTTGCTTGGGGCGGCCCGGCGCGGCGCTCATGACGCCATCAGGCGCGCTTGCCGATCAGGCCCGCGAACCAACCCTTGACGAGCCCCCACAGCATGGCGAGCGCATTGATCTCGCGAGGCGCGACGGGCACAGGCGCCGCTGCTGCGGCGGACGGTGCGGATTCGACCGGAACACCGGATGCCGCGGGATCGCTCACTGCCGCGGCCGGCCCGGACAACGCCGCTGCCGTCGCACGGAAGTTGTCGACGAATTGCGCAAGCAGCATGTCCGACACCTGAACCATCAATCGGCTGCCGAACTGCGCGAACTTGCCATTGACGGTGACCGTGGCTTGCCCGACCAGCACCGACGTCGCGGGCGTTTCACCGGCTTCGATCGTGGCGGTCAGGCCCATCGACGCGGATGAGCCTCCGCGATCGGCGCCTTTGCCGAACAGCTCCAGCCGCATGGCGGCTTCATCGAGCGCACGCACTTCGATGTCGCCGGCAAAGGCCGCCGTCGCCGGACCCACCTTGACCTTGACATTGCCCTTGTAGTGCGTGCCGTCGACCTGTTCGGTGATCGCCGCGCCCGGCATGCAGCCGGCGACAGACTTCACGTCGCTCAGCACAGCCCATGCGCGTGCCTGGTCGACTTCGAGCGGATAGTGTTTGTCGAGCTTGACTTCCATCGTGTCCCTTCTTCAGAGCGCGACGCCGCTTTGCTTCAACTGCTGCCAGACGCGGTACGCGCTGTGCGGCATCACCATGTGCTTCACGCCGAGGTGCGAGAAAGCGTCGACCACCGCCGAGGTGAAGGTCGGGATCGAACCCACATGCGGGGACTCGGCCACGCCCTTGGCGCCGATCGGATGGTGCGGCGACGGCGTCACGGTATGGTCCGTTTCCCACTTCGGCGTTTCCACCGCCGTAGGCAGGAAATAGTCCATCAGCGTATTGCCGAGCAGGTTCCCCTGCGCGTCGAAGGGCATCTGCTGGCCCATCGCCACGGCATAGCCTTCGGTGAGCCCGCCGTGGATCTGGCCTTCGATGATCATCGGGTTGATCCGCGTGCCGCAATCGTCCAGCGCGTAGAAGCGACGCACCTTGGTCTCGCCGGTGCCGCGGTCGATGTCGACCACGCACAGGTAGATGCCGAAGGGGAAGGTGAAGTTGGGCGGGTCGTAGTAGTGCACGGCCTCCAGCCCGGGTTCGAGCCCTGGCGGCGCCTGGTGGTAGGCGGCCCAGCAGATGTCCTTCATCGACTTGAATCGGGCGTCGTCACCCTTGACCTTGAAGCGGTCGATCTCCCAGTCGAGGTCGTTCTCGCCGACTTCGAGCAGGTGCGCGGCGATCTTTCGAGCCTTGGCGTGGATCTTCCGTGCCGCCATCGCGACCGCCGCACCGCCGACCGGCGTCGAGCGCGAGCCATAGGTGCCGAGGCCGTAGGGTGCCGTGGAGGTATCTCCTTCCTCGACCTGAATCACTTCCGAAGGGAGGCCGAGTTCGGTGGCGATGATCTGCGCGTAGGTCGTCGGATGACCCTGACCCTGGTTGATCGTGCCCATGCGCGCGATCGCACTGCCGGTGGGATGCACGCGGATCTCGCAACTGTCGAACATGCCGACGCCGAGGATGTCGCACATCTTGCTCGGTCCCGCGCCGACCACTTCGGTGAAGGCAACGAGGCCGATGCCCATGAGCGTCGGGCAGTTCGGGTCTGCGCGCTTCGCGGCCTGCTCCGCGCGCAGGCCCTTGTAGTCGCAGGCGTCGAGCACCTTCTGCAACGCCGTGTGGTAGTCGCCCGAGTCGTACTCGAAGCCGAAGGCCGAGGTATACGGGAACTGCTCCTTGCGAATGAAGTTCTTCGCCCGGATCTCGGCCTTGTCCATGCCCAGCTTCTGCGCCAGGATGTCCACCATGCGCTCGATGACGTACACGGCCTCGGTCACGCGGAACGAGCACCGGTAGGCCACGCCGCCCGGCGCCTTGTTCGTGTAGACGCCCTTGACGCTGCACCACGCCGCCGGAATGTCGTAGGAGCCCGAGCAGATGTGGAACATGCCCGCCGGGTACTTGGTCGGATCGGCACAGGCGTCGAAGGCGCCGTGGTCGGCGACGACGTTGACGCGCAGACCCAGGATCTTGCCGTCCGCCGTGGCGGCGAGTTCGCCGTCCATGTGATAGTCGCGCGCAAAGGCGGTGCTCGAGATGTTCTCGATGCGGTCCTCGATCCACTTGACCGGCTTGCCCAGCACGATGCTTGCGACGATCGCACACACGTAGCCCGGGTACACGCCGACCTTGTTGCCGAAGCCGCCGCCGATGTCGGGCGAGACGATACGTATCTTCGATTCCGGCAAACCCGACAGCAGCGAGACCACGGTGCGCACGACGTGCGGCGCCTGCGAGGTCATGAACGTCGTCAACTCACCGCGCACCGGGTCGAAGCTGGCGACGCAGCCGCAGGTTTCGAGCGGGCACGGGTGCACGCGCGGATAGAAGATGCGCTCAGCCACCGTCACCGGTGCGGCGGCAAAGGCAGCATCGGCCGCCGCCTTGTCGCCGGCCTCCCAGGTGAAGATGTGATTGGGGTGGTCGCGCTTGCCATGCGCACCGTCGGTCTTGCCGGCGAGGTCTTCGCGCAGCACGGGCGCGTCCGGTTCGAGCGCCGCGAAGGGGTCGATCACGACGGGCAGTTCGTCGTACTCGACCAGGACTGCCTCCACGCCGTCAGCTGCCGCGTAGCGGTCCTCGGCAATGACGACGGCCACCTCCTGCATTTGGAAGTGCACCTTCTCGTCGGCCAGGACGGCTTGCACGTCGCCCGCGAGCGTCGGCATCCAGTGCAGCTTGAGCGGCTTGAGGTCGTCCGCGGTCAGCACCGCGATGACGCCGGGCACCTTCAGCGCCTCGGTCTTGTCGATCTTCTTGATGCGCGCATGCGCGACGGGCGAGCGCACGATGTCCATGTGCACCATGCCGGGCATCTTGATGTCGTCGACATAGTTGCCCTTGCCCTGGATGAAGCGGGCGTCTTCCTTGCGCAGGCGGCTGTCGCCAAGGCCCTGCAGCGCGGCGCTGCGTTCGAGCAGCTTGGGGTCGATCGGGGCGTTCATGCTGCCCCCTTGGCGCTTCGCGCCGTCCCCCCAAGGGGGAATTCGCACTTCGGGCGGCCGTGCGTGCTCATGCGACCACCTTTTCGGTCTGCTGCAGCTTCGCGGCCGCATGCAGCACCGCCTTGACGATGTTCTGGTAGCCCGTACAGCGACAGAGATTGCCGCTCATGCCCACGCGGACTTCGTCCTCGGTGGGATCCGGGTTCTCCTGCAGGAAGCGATAGGCCCGCATCAGCATGCCGGGCGTGCAGAAGCCGCATTGCAGGCCGTGCTCCTTGTAGAAGCCTTCCTGCACCGCGTGCAGCACCGCACCTTGCGCGAGGCCTTCGACCGTGAGCACCTCGGAACCGTCGCACTGCACCGCGAGATGCGTGCAGCTCTTGACGGACTGGCCGTCGAGGTCGACGGTGCAGGCACCGCAATGACTGGTCTCGCAGCCGATGTGCGCGCCGGTGAGCTGGCATTCCTCGCGCAGGAAGTGAATCAACAGCATGCGGGGCTCGACAGCCTTTTCGATGCGCTTGCCGTTGATGCTCACAGTAATGAGTTGCTTGGCCATGCGTGTGTCTCCGTCTTGTTGTTCGCTACTTGCAACGCGCCGCGGCCTTCGCGATGGCACGCTTCACCATCTGGCCGGCCATCGCGGTCTTGTAGTCGCGGTCGCCGCGCAGGTCTTCGGCCGGGTCGCAGATCGCCATCGCCTTGGCGGCGGCATCGGCGATGGTCGCGTCGCTCAGCGGCTTGCCCAGGAGCGCCGCCTCGGCATCGGCAGCGCGCAGTGCAGTCGGCGCGACGTTGGTGAGCGCGATGCGCGCATGGCTCACGTTGCCGCCATCCATGCGCAGCACCACGGCGGCGGCGGCCGTCGCCCAGTCGCCTGTCTTGCGCTTGAGCTTCTCGTAGGCGTAGCCGGTCTTCGGACCCAAGGCGGGTACGCGGATCTCGACGAGGATCTCGTCCTCGGCCATGTCGGTCACGTAGGTGCCCTGGAAAAAGCCGTCGGCCTTCACTTCGCGCCGGCCCTTCGGCCCTTCGAGCACGAAGACGGCATCGAGCGCAATGGAGAGCGCCGGATGGTCATTACCCGGATCGCCGTGCGCGATGTCGCCTCCGATCGTGCCGCGATTGCGCACCTGCGGATCGCCGATCTGTCGCGCGGCCTCAGGCAGCAGTGGCACCTTCTCGCGCAGCACCGCGGAATCGATGAGTTCGTTCTCGACAGTCATCGCGCCGATCACGACGGTGGCCCCGTCTTCGCGGATGCCGCGCAGCGCGTCGATGCGGTTGAGGTCGATCAAGTGCGCCGGCTGCGCAAAGCGCAGCTTCATCATCGGCAGCAGGCTGTGGCCGCCAGCCAGCAGCTTCGCGTCGCCGCCGAGGCTGCCGAGAAGCTGGATCGCGTCGCCCACCGAGCGGGGCGCGTGGTAGTCGAATCCGGGGGGAATCATCGTGGCTGTCTCCTTGTGTGCTTCGCTGTCGTGCAGCCGGCCGCGGAACTCTCCGGCTCGCGTCTTGCGAACTTAAGACCACTGAACCGGATCGAGGCGACCGACGCACGAACGACGAGGACACGCGCACGAAACGCGTTGATCGGCGCATGAAATGCACGCAGCCGGAAGCTATTGCGGGTTATCCCCGATCAGCTGCGCAACGCGTCGATCTCGGCAATGCCGAGCTGTTCCAGCAGGCGCGGCACGCTGGTTCGCGCGACCGGCAATGGCGTGGCTTCGCCGCGCAACTTGAGGCTGACCTTGCCGTCGTCGCGCAGGATCTGTTCGGCGAAGTCGAGGTTCGCGATGTAGCTTCGATGAATGCGCAGGAACGACTCGCCGTCGAGCCGCTCGGCGAGGTCGCTGATGTTGAGGTTGCAGAAGCTCGACCCCAGCGCGGTGCTGACCCACGTGTAGTGACCTTCGGAACGGATGTAAGTCACCGCTTCCACATCGACGAGCACGATCCTGTTCTGCGACACCGTCGGGATCTTCTGCAACTGTCGCTTGGCCTGCGGCTTCTGCACGGCGGGCTCTTCCCCCGAAACCAACTCGGTGATGTCGTAGAAGATCAACGTGTAGCTCGCGGTGTCGCCGCGCAGGTCCGAGAGCTTGGCCACCTTGATCAGCAGCACCCGCTCGGGGATGTTGATGATCATCGTCATCGGCGGCGGATTGCTGACCGGACACTCGGCCTGGTCGAGCAGGAACTTGACCTTGGGCTGCGAACGCTCCGGGTGGAAGGACAAGACCATCTTCTCGAAGGGCTGCTTGTCCTCCACGGGCAGCACGCGGCGCGCGAAGCTGTTCATCGCCACGACCTTCAGTTCGCGGTCGAGTTGGACCACGCCGACGTCCGAGCGCTCGAGCAGATACAGAGGACTGCGGCTTTGCATTCGTGTCTCCATGGTCCGGCCTTGGAAGACCTGGAACTCGATTGAAGCACCGTTTGCGCAAGCTTGCGCAGAGGGCTGACCCGGCGGCTACAGGCCCTTCTCGACCATGTCGATCACTCGCTGACCCAGCGCGTCAGCTTGCGACGGGGGCATGCCACGCAGGGGTCCATCGATGATGAGCAGGGCCAGTCCATGCACCGCCGACCAGGCGAGGAATTCGGCGCCGGGGCGACGCTCTGCCGGCATCGCCCCTGCCTCCACGAGACGGTCGAGCGCGGCGCCCAGCAGTTCGAAAGGATTCAATCCGCTGTGACCGCTTTTCGCTTCGGCAGGCTCGTCGTTCACATCGACCGGCGTTGCAAAGGCAGTGCGGAACAGGCCGGTCTCGGCCTGCGCGAAGCGAAGATAGCCAGTGCCCACTGCGCGCACGCTCGCGCGAGCGAATTCCACCGGATCCCGTGCCGGTTGCAGCGCCGCCAGTTCAATTTCCATCGCGCGCGCGACCGCTGACAGGGCCGCCGCCCGCACAGCCTGCAACAGCGCCTGGCGGCTCGCGAAATGCCGATACGCCGCGTTCGGCACCACGCCCGCGCGGCGCGTCGCCTCGCGCAACACCACCGCTTCAGGGCCGCCGGCGCGCGCCAGTTCGACGCCGGCCTTCAGGAGGGCACGCCGGAGATCGCCATGGCGATAGGTGCTTCGGGCGGCCGGAGCCAGGGCTGTGGGCGTGGTCATCGATCTTTTCATGTGGACAGCGTCCATTGTCTTTGCTATTGTCTTGTGGACGTCGTACACAAAGCAAGCTGCGTCGCACCGTGCAGTCGCCTGCACGCCCTCAATTGCCCATTGGCCCACCCATTCCTCCCAAGGAGATCCTCATGCAAGTCCAGCCCTATTTGATGTTCGACGGTCGTTGCGAAGAAGCGCTTGAGTTCTACCGCAAGGCCGTCGGCGCGCAGGTCACCTCGCTGATGCGCTTCAAGGAGATGCCCGAGCCCAAGTCGCCAGAGATGTGCCCTCCCGGCGCCGCCGAGAAGGTGATGCACTCGAGCTTCACGATCGGCGAGACGACGCTCATGGCATCGGATGGCAACAACGGCGGAAAGCCGGTGTTCCAGGGCATCTCGCTATCGCTGCTTGCCGCTGACGAGGCCGAAGCCAATCGCCTGTTCACCGCGCTGGGTGACGGCGGGCAGGTGCAGATGCCGCTGGGGAAGACCTTCTTTTCTCCGGCCTTCGGCATGGTCGCGGACCGGTTCGGGGTCTCGTGGATGGTGGTGGTGATGCATCCGGCGTGATCGCGCTGCCGGAAGCAGCCGTCACATTCGCAGCAGTTGTTCGGCCAGCCCGTCCAGCCGCGCCTTCACCTCACGCCAACCCGGCATGTGCGCTTCGAGCAGACGATGAAAGCCAGGGCCGTGGTTGTGTGCTTTCAGGTGGCATAGCTCGTGGACGATCACGTAGTCGATGCACTCGCGCTGCGCCTTGACGAGATGCGGGTTCAGCGTCAGGCGGCCGGTCGGTGAACAGCTTCCCCACTGGCGCTTCATGGCCTGCAGGCGCACGGGCGGCGGCGTGCCGACCCAGCGTAAAGATGCTGCAACGGCACCGACCCGGGCGTTCAGCACTTCGCAGGCGCGGATGCCATACCAACCTTCGAGCGCCGCACGAATCTGCTCCGGATCGCGTTGTGCGGTCGTGACTTCGATGCAGCCGCCGCGCATTCGCGCCATGCCGGAGGCATCCGTGTCGATCACGACCTTGAGCCGATAGCGTCGCCCCAGATAGAGCAACGATTCGCCGCTGACGTACTCCATCGGAAGGACGTGAGCCATGCGCCGGCGACCGTCGGCAACGTGACGGCCGATCCAGCCGGCGCGTCGCTGCACGGCGGCAAGGATCGCCGCGTCCGTCGCGTGCGCGGGCGCGTCCACCAAGACGCTGCCCTCGGGCTCCACGTGGATTGAAATGCGCTGCGTCGTACGCCCGCCATGAGCGCGGACTTGGAAACGAATCAACTCGTCGCCATAGCGAAAGCTGCGAAATGCCGACGTACTCATTCCCGGCGGCTCAGGCCGACCCGCGTGATCTGGAGTACATGGCCGATCACCTCGCCCGCCTTGTCCAGCCCCAAAGTGCCATAGAGACGAGTCAGCAGATCCTTGCGGATGGCAGCCTCGATGCTCTGCGGATTCAGCGAGTGTTCCGCGACCGCATGCTGAACCACTTGGCTGATGGCGAGCGCGTGATCGACGTAGCGGCTTCGCTCAGCCGCATCCAGCGCCGCGGATGCTTTATCGCCCAGCACCAGCAGGATCGCGCCCAAGTACGCCCGGGCTTGCGGATGGTGGGTCAGTACATCCGGCATGCCCGGCGTCGCGCGCTGGTCCACGCGGTTCTCGAACTCGCGGAACAGCGCGTACTGCTTGCGCGGGTGGTTGAACATGGCCTCGGCCTCGGCAATGGCACTCTTCAGCAGATCGGAAAACACCCGCTGCGCATAAGGATCGTCGGCCAGATCCTGCTCGATGGTCTTGCGCAACCGCGTCCGTATCAGGTCCGCCTCGTTGCGCGCCTTTTCTTCGGACCACGCATCGGCCGCCTCGGCCTCGGCCAGCTTGTGAACGACATACCTGCCGCCGGACTCGCGCACCTCGGTGCCGATCACCTGCGTGTCGACCAGCTTGCGGATCTGCTCTTCGTACTCGCCGTAGTCGACCGTTTCCATCGCGTCACGCCGAGCCGTCTGCCGCACATCGCCCAGAAAGCGCAGATCCTGCTTGTAGCGTGCGATCAGCGTTTCGGAAAAAGCGCGATCCTCGAAGAAGCTCCGCGATGACAACGCGGTTTGCAGGCACTGGCCAAAGGCCGTCAGCGCCAGCGAGAAGTCATCGCGCAGCTTCTGCCGCTCGTCGTACTCGCCGCCCGCGCCGTCGCTCGCGAAGCGCGGGCTCAACGCCTGCCGCAGTTGTTCCGGGTCGTTGCGATTCGCCACGCCCTTGAAGAACGACCACACCGCTTCGTGCAGCGCCGGCAACCGCTTGTATTCCGTGCCGACCTGCGCATACAAGCCCGCCAGATCGGCCACGTCGAAGCCACCCTGCGTGCGCGTCTCCAGGTCCTGGTAAGCGCGGATCGCCGTGTCCAGCTCCTTGAGGATGCCCCGGTAGTCGACCAGCAGGCCATGGCGCTTCGCATCGTGCAGCCGGTTCACCCGCGCCACCGCCTGGATCAGGTTGTGGCTCTTGAGCGGCTTGTCGATGTAGAGCACCGCATTGCGCGGTTCGTCGAAACCCGTGAGAAGCCGGTCGACCACGATGAGCAGATCGGGCTCGCCGTCGGAACCGAAATCCTGCAGAACCTGCTTTTCGTACGCCGTGGCGTCGAGGCCGGCGGCAAGCACGTTCTGCCTCCACCACTTCTGCAACTCCGGCAGGCTGTCTTCGTCGACCTCGGTGTTGCCCTCCCGCGTGTCCGGTGGAGACATCACCACTGCGCTGGTGACCAGCCCCGTCTCGTCCAGCGCCTTCTTGTAGCGGATCGCATCGCGCTTGCTTGCCGCAGCGAGCTGCCCCTTCAGGCCGGGCGCGATCTTCTTGATGTTCTCGCTGAAATGCAGCGCAATGTCCCACGCGATCAGCTCGATCCGGTTGGCCGCGCCGTAAACCGCGCCCCGGCTCGCGTACTTCTTCTTCAGGTCGGCGCACTGCGCATCGGCAAGCCCCGCCGTGATCTTGTCGAACCAGCGATCCACCGCCTGCGCATTGATCGCGAGTTCGGGCACGCGCTCTTCGTAGAGCAGCGGAGCGACCGTGTGATCGTCGACCGCGCGCTGCATCGTGTACGCATGCACGATCGGGCCGAACTTGCTCGCCGTCTTCTCATCCTTCAACAGCGGCGTGCCCGTGAAAGCGACATAGGCGGCATTCGGCAGCGCCTTCTTCATCCGCTCGTGCGTTTCGCCGCCGTGGCTGCGGTGGCCTTCGTCGACCAGCACGATCACATTCGGCGAATCGTTGCGGCACTCGGGCAGTCGCGAAGCAGTGTTGAACTTCTGAACCAGCGCAAAGGTGATCCGCTCGGTGCCCTGCCCGATGCGCTTTGCCAGGTCCCGGCCTGTGGCGGCCTTGCTGCGCTCGCCTTCCTTCTGCGTCGCGATCGACGATCCGAAGGCGCCGCCCGTGATGAAGTTGCGCGCCAACTGACGTTCCAGGTCCAGCCGGTCGGTCACCACCACCACGCGGCATTCCTTCAGTCCATCGCTCAGCAAGAGCGCCTTGGTCAGAAAGACCATCGTGAAACTCTTGCCCGAGCCCGTGGTGTGCCAGATCACGCCGCCTTCGCGCGAACCGTCCGGCCGCAATGGAGCAAGGCGCTTCAGCAACGCACGCACGCCGAAGAACTGCTGATGGCGCGCGACGATCTTTCCCACCTTGCGATCGAACAGGACGAAGCCGCGCAACAGTTCGAGCAACCGCGACGGCGTGAGCAGGCTCACCAGTAGGCGGTCCTGCTCATTCGGCAGCACCGGTAGCGCCCATAGAGATTCGAACCAGGCACGCAGGGCGTCGGACTTGCCTTCGAAGAGGGCGGCGTGCGCCTCGGCCGGGAGTCGTTGGTTCTTGACCGCATGCATGTGCGCGTCGTCGAACTCTTCCTCCCTATTCCAGTGCGCCCAGAACTTGGCCGGGGTGCGTGTGGTGCCGTAGCGGCCTTCGGTCTGGCTGATGGAAAGCAACAACTGCGCATATGCGAAGAGATGCGGCACCTCGCCATCGCGCTGGTTGCGCAGGTGTTGGCTGATGCCTTCGCGCACCATCGCGTCGCTCTGGCCGCTGCTGCGGTGAGAACCGTTGGGCCGCTTCGCTTCTATCACGACCAGCGGGATGCCATTTACATAGCCAACGATGTCCGGCGAGCGATGGTGCGTTCCCTGGCTGGAGAGCACACGAAGTTCTTCCGTCACGTCGAAGCGATTGGCGGCAGGGTCGGCCCAGTCGATGACCGTGATCGTCGGCTGATGCTTCTTGCCGTCCGGCATGAACTCGGTGACGGTGATGCCGAAAGAGAGCTTGGCATAGAGGCGCTCGTTGGCCGCGAGCAAGCCATCGCCAAGACCCAACGACGTGAGTTCGCGCAGGATCTGGTCGACGGCGCTCGGGGACAACGGATACAGCGTGCCCTTGTAGTCGAATCGGCGGGTCTGGAGGAATTCGATGAGCCGTGGTTTGAGAAGGACCTCGCGCGTGCCGGACCGCAACTCAACGCACCCCGAGGAAGTCAGGAATTGCCAGCCCAGGTTGCAGAGGATGTGAAGCGCCGGCACATGAGCGCTGTGCTGTTCACGGGTACTGAGGGCGAGACTCACACGTTGGCACTCCTTCGCCGTGGCACAAAAGAAAAGACCGTCAAGGTTGCGCGTTCCGGGTTAAGGCCACCGCTGCGCGCCATGCAGCAGGCGAAGCACTTCGATGCGTTCGCCGTGGAGCCGGTAGATGACGATAAATGGCGTGCGGCTGATCACGAGCTCACGGGTTCCTGGCTGGCGGCCAGCTCGGCCCATTTCGGGGTGCTCGATGAGCATGTCGAGCTGGTGGTCGATGCGGTCGATCTGGGAGACCGCCGCGAGTGGGTTGTCCTTGGCGATGTAATCGATCTGTGAGTGACGGTCTCGGGTTGCCCGGCGCAGCCAGACGACGATCATTCGGCCGCAGGCCCGGATCTGGACGCACGCGCGAGCAACTCAGCGCGCTGCTTGGCCCAGTCGGCTTTCACGTTTTCGTGGCTGACCCACTCGGCACCCGGATCGTCGGCTTCCGCGAGGCCAATCTCCACCTGTGCGCGAAACCATCGGTCATGTTCGGCGGCCGCATGCGCCTGACGCAGCCGCTCGGCGGCGTCCTCGCGCCGTGGCTTGCCCTCGCCTTCGCGCGCCACCTTGCTGTGGTTCGTGGCATCGAGCAGTTCGAAGCGAACGATGTGCAATTCGTTCTTCAGGTACGCCACGCACGTGTCGAGGCTGCGCCAAGTGCGCGGCTTGTCGCTGCGCTGGGCGCCGAGCGGCTTCTCCTGCAGGCCCAGCTTCAGCACGACGGACCAGCCGCCAGGCTGGCCGATGATCGAGGCACCGCCAATCGCCGCGGCTTCGACCATGCGCTTGGCCTTGGCCGTATCGATGGTATGGATGCTCATGATTTCCTCAGGCCCCTGACGGAGCATCAGTAAATAAAATTGTGCATGTTACTTAGTATTTGTGCAACCAGCCCCGCGCCTTTCCGCGCGACATGACACCCGTTGCATCACGCGACATCGTCCTTATGTCGGTTGGCTGTTCCATTGCTCCCCGGACCGGAAGTGCGGCGCTTGCCGCCAAGAAGGTCCGCCATGAGCCCATCCTTCTCTCGCTTCAGCAAGGCCGCCTGACGCTCCGCAATTCCGATCGCTCGATCCCAGGTGCCCAGCACTTGAACGATGTGGAGTTGCTCGGCCAACGGAGGAACGTGGATCAGGATGCGCCCCAACGCCTCCTGGCTCAGATTGCTGATGTTTGTTCCGCCACCGGCCAGCGCCATTTGGCGGCGCGCCGCTTCGGATCGCATCAGGGAAGCGGCGAACTCAGGGAGCAGCACTTCCCGGTTCACGCGCCCACGAATCGTGAAGCCCGAAAAAGCAAGTCTCTCCGACACGGCCGGAAAGTAGAGACACCTTCCGACCAGCGCCTTGTTTCCATTCGACCGAACGAACAGCAAGTCGCCGGAAGCCAGCAACTCTTCGTCGCGAACTTTGCGTGACACCCGGATCGTCGCCAGACCCTCGGTGCTCGCGAGTTGCGTGTGCTGCTGGAAGTCGGTAACACCGACGATCTTGATCGCTTCGCCGTCGTCTGCTGCTGTGAAGTTCAGCCCGTTCTTGAACGCAGCGACATCACCCAGGCGTAGGGTTCTCCATCCGTCGGGAGGCATTGAATGCAGCCCCAGCTCGTGACGCTCGTCGACACTTTCACTCATAGCCCAGCGCCTTCAAATACCCAGCCATCTCTTCCTCGATCCCTTGCCACTCCTGTTTGATCTCAACGCGCTCCCGCCGCACTTCCGCCATGTCGATGTTCTCCGCAGCCCTGGCACTGTCGACATAGCGACCGATGTTCAGGTTGTAGTCCTGCGCGGCGATTGCGGCGGGCGTGGCAAGGCTGGCGTATTTGTCGACAGAGCGCCGCGCCGCATGCGCGGCGAGGATGCGCTCCAGATCGGCCTCGCGCAGCAGGTTCTGGTTCTTGCCCGCCTGGAAGTCGCGGCTGGCATCGATGAAGAGAACCTTGTCGTCCTTCTTGTTCTTGCGAAAGACAAGGACAACCGCCGGAATGCCGGTCCCGTAGAAGAGCTTCTCCGGCACACCGATGACGGCATCGAGCAAGTTTTCTTCAACGAGCTTCTGGCGAACCCTGCCTTCGGCCGCGCCTCGGAACAAGACGCCGTGCGGCACCACGACGGCCATGCGGCCGGTGCCTGGCTTCATCGTCTCGATCATGTGCAGGATGAAGGCGAAGTCGCCCTTGGTGCGCGGCGGCACGCCTCGGCGGAAGCGGTCGAACCGGTCGGTCTCGGCGCTTTCGTGGCCCCACTTCTCCAGGCTGAAGGGCGGATTCGCCACGACGATGTCGAAGTGCCGAAGCGTGGTGTCGCTGGCCAGCAGCTTGGGGTTGCGAATGGTGTCGCCCCATTCGATTCGGTGGTTGTCCTCGCCGTGCAGGAACATGTTCATCTTGGCGAGCGCCCAGGTGCTGCCGATGGCCTCTTGCCCGTAGAGCGCGTAGCGGCGAGAGCCGGTGCGGTCGCGGATCATGCGGCCGCATTTCAGCAAGAGTGAGCCTGAGCCGCAGGTCGGGTCGCAGATTTCCTCGCCTTCCTGCGGGTCCATGAGGCGGGCCATGAGCTCGGAGACTTCGGGCGGCGTGTAGAACTCGCCGGCCTTCTTGCCGCTGGAGGAGGCGAACTGCTTGATGAGGTATTCGTAGGCGTTGCCGATGACGTCGAGGGTGCCGACGCGACTGGGACTCAGGTCGAGCTCAGGCTTGGCGAAGTCTTCAAGCAGGTGACGCAGGATGTCGTTCTTCTGCTGCTCGTCGCCGAGCTTGTTGGCGTTGAAGCTGATGTCCTGGAAGACGTCGCGCAGCTTGGCCATGTTGGCGTCTTCGATGGCGTGCAGGGCCTTGTCGATGCGCTCGCCGTTGCCGGGCTCGAAGCGGGCGGCGTGCAGCGCATAGAAGCTGGCGCTGGGCGGGAGCACGAAGCGCTCGGTCTTGAGGAGTTCTTCGATCAAGCCGGGTTCGGCGTTGGCGTATTGCTTCTTGTAGTTGTCGTAGTGGTCCTGCCAGACGTCGGACACGTACTTGAGGAAGAGCATCGTGAGGACATAGTCCTTGTAGATGCTGGAGTCGACGGTGCCGCGGAAGGTGTCGCACGCGGTCCAGACGGCGGCGTTGATGCTGTCCTGGCTGATGGTTGCTTGGTTCATGAGTTTCCCTGGGGTTTTCTTATGGGGTGCTGGCAGAGCCGGCCAGCTCTTCGGCAATCGATTTGAAGAGGCGCTCGCGGTTGCGAATGAGCTGTGCCTGAAGCTGTCGCTCTCGATGAGCGAGGCGCGCGAGTTCGACGATACGGTGCTGATCGGCCAGCGACGGAATGCCGACTGGCAAGGCTTCCAGCACGGGCCGGCGCAGGCTCAACTGGCTGGAACCCTCGGCCGCGCGCCGCAGTTCGCGCTGGAAGGGCGGCTGGTTGATCTGCCATGCGAGAAAAGCCGGGACCACCGCGCTCCGAGACTTGACGCGCAAATGGAAGAGATGCGGCCCACAGACCGCCTGGCTCGGCGGCGCATCGAGGCAGGTCGCATAGAAACGGCTGCCTCGCGAGACGAACAGCAGATCGTCGGGCAGGAGCCAATCGGCTTCGCGGCGACCGCTGAGCCGCGTGCGCACCACGCCCTGCCAGCGGACGCCGTCGATCGGGTCCATGTCCTTCATCTGGACCGCTTGCACCGAACCGTTCGGAATTTCCTCGATGGAGCCCCGGAAAGGGTAGCCCGCTTTGATTCCGGCCACCTCGCCCAACAAGACACGAAGTGCATGAATCGACATGATGCACATACTACCTTGCGAAAGGGTTCGAAAACGCTAGACTCACTGTCGCAAATCAATGCATCAATTCAAGTGATGCAAAAAATAAGGTTTCAGGGAGTTTTGCGATGGGTTACGAGGTCGATTTCCTGCCTGTGAAGTCAGGCGGCGCAGCCATTAGTGTCCGATGGCGCGATGAGGGCATGTACCGAGTGCTGGTGTACGACGCAGGCACGGCGGTGTCGGGCGAGCAGATGGTGGCGCACATCGAGAAGCTGTACATGACTTCTTACGTGGACTATGTGGTGAGTTCGCATCCGGCGAGCGACCACATGGACGGGCTGGCGGTGGTGCTGCGCAAGCTGACGGTCGGCGAGTTGTGGATGCAACGGCCGTGGGTCTATTCGGAAGACCTGCGGACTGCCATGGCCCCTGCTCGTGAGCTGAGAAAGCTCGCCGAGACCCGAGGGATTCCCGTGTACGAGCCATTTGCCGGCGCAAGCATCGGGCCGTTCGTGGTGCTGTCTCCGGAGTGCGACTGGTACCTAGATACGCTGCTGCCGGCCTTCGGCACGCAGCCGCCCGGTTCTGGCCGGAGCGCTGCGCGAAGGATCGCCAGGTTTGTCCGCTCACTGGACCACTGGACACGGCGCTACGCGAGCGAGCGCCTGCGCCCCGGCGTCGCCACCACCGCCGAGAACGAATCCAGCGCGGTGCTCTACGGCGAATTCGACGGGCGCGGCATCCTGCTCACGGGGAGGGCCGGCGTGCAGGCGCTCGGCGCGGCCGCAACCCTCGCCGAGCACTTGGGAATCGACCTGCCGTCGAAGCTCTGCCTGCTCCAGGCACCCAATGGAGGGAGCCTGGACCATGTGTCGGCGGAGGTGCTGGACCGCATCGTCGGCCAGAGCAAGCCGTCATCGCAGCGCAAGCACACGAAGTCGGCTTTCATTTCCATCAGCCTGGAAGGACGCCAGCGTCTCAGTCGGATCCTGACGGAGGCGCTGAACCGGCGCGGCGCCACTACTTTCGCGACGCAGGGCATGAGCCTTCATCACTGGCACGGAATGCCCGATCGCGGGTGGTACAGGGCGAAGCCCATCTCCCAAAAGATCTGACCGCCGGCGCGTGGCCTTGGACGCGACAGGCATTCACGGCCTGTTCCTCGTAAATTCGACGGTTCATTACCAAGGAGCATCCGCACATGATTCACGTCGTCGCCGTCATCACCGCCAAGCCCGGGCAACGCGAACAGATCCTCGAGGCCTACCGCGCCAATCGGCCGGCCGTCCTCGCGGAAAAGGGCTGCATCGAATACACCGCGACCGTGGACGCCGCCGGCATGCCTGCCTCGCGCGCTTCATTCGGACCGGACACCTTCGTGGTGGTCGAAAAATGGGAAACGCTGGCCGACTTGCAGGCGCATGCAGCCGCGCCGCACATGGCGGCGTACGGGGCGAAAGTGAAGGACTGGACGGAGAGCCGGTTGATCCATGTGCTGGAGCCGGTCTGAGGCCTGAGCACACCCCAAAACAAAAACGCGCCCGAGGGCGCGTTCTTCAAGAGCAGTCGAAACCGACTTATTTCGCCATCACCCGCACCATCTCCAGGCACTTGTTCGAGTAGCCCCACTCGTTGTCGTACCAGCTCACGAGCTTGACGAAGGTGCCGTCCAGCGCAATGCCGGCTTCGGCGTCGAAGATCGACGTGCGCGGGTCGCCGCGGAAGTCGGTGGCGACCACCTTGTCCTCGGTGTAGCCGAGCACGCCCTTCAGCGCGCCTTCGCTCTGCGCCTTCATTTCGGCGCAGATTTCCTTGTACGTGGCGGCGTTGTTCAGCTCGACCGTGAGGTCGACCACCGACACGTCGGAAGTCGGCACGCGGAAGCTCATGCCCGTGAGCTTCTTGTTGAGCTCGGGGATGACCACGCCCACGGCCTTGGCCGCGCCGGTGCTCGACGGAATGATGTTCTCGAGGATGCCGCGGCCGCCGCGCCAGTCCTTGTTGCTCGGGCCGTCGACGGTCTTCTGCGTGGCCGTGGCGGCGTGCACGGTGGTCATCAGGCCGCGCTTGATGCCCCACTTGTCGTTCAGCACCTTGGCCAGCGGCGCGAGGCAGTTGGTGGTGCAGCTGGCGTTGCTGATGATGGCTTCGCCGGCGTACTTCTTGTCGTTCACGCCGTAGACGAACATCGGCGTGTCGTCCTTGCTGGGTGCGGAGAGAAGGACCTTCTTCGCGCCGGCGTCGATGTGCTTCTGCGCCGTTTCCTTGGTCAGGAAGAGGCCGGTGGATTCGAGCACGATGTCGGCGCCGACGTCGCTCCATTTCAGTTGCGCCGGGTCGCGCTCCTGGGTCAGGCGGATCTTCTTGCCGTTGACGATGAGCGTGTTGCCTTCGACATTGATTTCACCCTGGAAGCGGCCGTGCACGGAGTCGTACTGCAGCATGTAAGCCAGATATTCCGGCTCGAGCAGGTCGTTGATCGCGACGATCTCGATGTCGTTCTTGAAGTTCTGCACCGCCGCGCGAAGCACGTTGCGACCGATGCGACCGAAGCCGTTGATGCCGAGTTTGATAGCCATGTCATTTGCTCCTGGATGATTGAAAACCGAAAGGGCGATCGACCTCAGCGCTTGAGCGCCGCTTCGACCGTGGCAGCGACGTTCTCTGCCGTGAATCCGAAATGCTTGAACAGCACGCCCGCGGGCGCCGATTCGCCATAGGTGTCGATGCCGACGACGGCCGCGACACCGTACTTCCACCAGCCGTCCGTGGCGCCCATTTCGACGGCGATGCGCGGCGTGCCCTTGGGCAGCACGCTCTTCTTGTAGGCGACGTCCTGACGGTCGAAGGCGGTGGTCGACGGCATCGAGACGACGCGCACTGCGATCTTCTTCGCGGCCAGCAGTTGCTGGGCCTTGAGCGCCAATTGCACTTCGGAGCCCGTCGCGATGATGACGGCCTTGACGTTCTTGTTCTTCAGGCCGACCGCCTCAGGCTCGGACAGCACGTAGGCGCCCTTGCTGATGTCGCTGAGGTCCGACTTGGGCGAGTACGGCAGGTTCTGCCGCGACAGCAGCAGCGCGGTGGGACGGTTGGCGTTCTGCAGCGCGACGGCCCAGGCGACGGCGGTCTCTGCCGTGTCGCCCGGACGCCAGACGTCGAGATTCGGGATCAGGCGCAGCGAGGCGGCGTGCTCGATCGACTGATGCGTGGGGCCGTCTTCGCCGAGGCCGATGGAGTCGTGCGTGAAGACGTGGATCACACGCCGTTTCATCAGCGCAGCCATGCGGATCGCATTGCGGCTGTAGTCGCTGAAGGTCAGGAAGGTGCCGCCGTAGGGGATGTAGCCGCCATGCAGCGCCACGCCGTTCATGATGGCCGCCATGCCGAACTCGCGCACGCCGTAGTTGATGTGGCGACCCGGCAGGCCGTCGGGGAACTGCTCGTTGCCTTCGCTGCGGATCACGGCGCCTTCGGCGTCAAAACGCAGACTGGGCGTGCTCTTGGTGTTGGTGAGGTTCGAGCCCGTCAGGTCGGCGCTGCCGCCGAGCAATTCGGGCAGCGCAGCGGTGAAGGCTTCGAGTGCGAGCTGCGAGGCCTTGCGCGACGCGACGGTCTCGCCCTTGGTGTGGGCAGCCACGACGGTGTCGAACGCCGTCTGGTGGAAGTTCTTCGGCAGCTCTCCCTTCATGCGGCGCGTGAACTCGTCCGCGAGATCGGGGAAGGCCTGCGCATAGGCGGCGAATTTCTCGTTCCACTCGGCTTCGGCCTTGACGCCCGCTGCCTTGGCATCCCATTCTTCGTAGGCGGCGGCCGGCAGTTCGAAAGGAGCGTGACTCCACTGCAGCGCGCTGCGCGTCAGCCCGATTTCATCGGCGCCGAGCGGCTCGCCGTGGGCCTTGGCCGTGTTGGCGCGGTTGGGGCTGCCCTTGCCGATCTGCGTCTTGCAGATGATGAGGGTGGGCCGGTCGTCGTGCTTCCTGGCCTTTTCGATGGCTTTCGACACGTCCTTCACGTCGTGGCCGTCGATCGGTCCGATCACATGCCAGCCGTAGGCCTTGAATCGCTCTTCGGTGTTGTCGACGAACCAGGGCTTGACGGGGCCGTCGATGGAGATGCCGTTGTCGTCGTACAGCGCGATCAGCTTGCCGAGCTTCCATGCACCGGCGAGCGCGGCGGCTTCGTGGCTGATGCCTTCCATCAGGCAGCCGTCGCCGAGGAAGGCGTAGGTGTGATGATCGACGATGTCGTGGCCCTTGCGGTTGAATTCCGACGCGAGCAGCTTTTCGGCGAGGGCAAAGCCCACGGCGTTGGTGATGCCCTGGCCCAGGGGCCCGGTGGTGGTTTCGACGCCGGGGGTGACGCCGGTCTCCGGGTGGCCGGCGGTCTTGCTGTGCAACTGGCGGAAGTGCTTCAGTTCCTCGATCGGCAGGTCGTAACCCGTGAGGTGGAGCACCGCGTAGATAAGCATCGAGGCATGGCCGTTCGACAGCACGAACCGGTCGCGATCGAACCAGTGCGGATTGACGGGGTTGTGCTTGAGATGCTCGCCCCACAGCGCGACAGCCATGTCGGCCATGCCCATTGGTGCGCCCGGATGCCCCGAGTTTGCGAGTTGTACGGCATCCATTGCCAGCGCGCGAATCGCGTTGGCCATCAAGGCTTGGTTGGCCATCTGTGGCTTCCTGGGAGCGAGTTAGGGGGAACCCGGCATTTTAGCGGGCGAGGTCGGGGCACCCCGATCAAGGCGCGGACGGGCTGCTAGAGTGCCAGCCCATGCATGGACTGCACCTCACTGCCGATCTTCATCACTGCCGCTGCGCGACACGCTGGCTGGTCGACGCGAAAGCCCTTGGCGCGTCCTGTGTCGAAGCGGCCGAATCCGCAGGCCTGCAAGTGGTCGGCGAGCTGTTCCACGCCTTCCCGGCCACACCGAAGGGCCCTGGCGGCGTGACGGCGACGGTGCTGCTCGCCGAGTCGCACCTGTGCGTGCACACGTGGCCCGAGGAGGGTAGCGTGACGCTCGATGTCTACGTCTGCAACTTCGGCGCCGATCATTCGGCCAAGGCACATGCAGTGATGAATTCGCTGGAGGCGCTCTTCATGCCGCAACACATCGAGCGGCATGCGCTGTGTCGCGGCGCGATCCAGGCAGAGGCCGCATGAGTTCTCCAGACACATCGACCATCAACGCCATGATTCTTGCCGCCGGACGCGGAGAGCGCATGCGGCCCTTGACGGACACGACGCCTAAACCGCTGCTCGAAGTCGCAGGCAAGCCGCTCATGCAGTGGCCCATGGAGGCGCTGGCGGCAGGAGGCTTCACCGGACTTGTGGTCAACACGGCTTGGCTCGGCGAACAGATCGAGGCGCACTTCGGCGAGCGGTTCGAGGCATCGACCGTTGCCTATTCGCATGAAGGACGGGATTTCGGCGGGGCGCTCGAAACGGCCGGCGGCATCGTCCGCGCACTGCCGTTGCTGGGTGACATTTTCTGGGTCGTGGCGGGCGATGTGTTTGCGCCGGACTTCAAGTTCACGCGCGAGGCGGTGGATCGGTTTGCAGTCAGTGGCCGGCTGGCGCACTTGTGGCTGGTGCCGAACCCGCCGCACAACCCGAAGGGCGACTTCGGCATCGCGCCGGACGGGAACGCCTTGAGCGAATGCGCGCAGAAGGACACCTTCTCCACCATCGCGCTGTACCGCGCCGGGCTGTTCGCCTCGCCGTATTGCGACATCGCGCCAGGAAATCCGCGAGGATCCAAGGCCGCGCTGGCGCCCCTGCTGCGCGCCGCCATGAAAGCGGGGCACGTCAGTGCCGAGCGCTATACCGGGCGGTGGGCCGATGTGGGTACTCCCGGACGCCTCGCTGAACTGAACACAAAAAAACGGCCCGCGTAAGGCGGGCCGTTTGCGGTGTCGGGTCGCTGACCCGCGTCAGGGCACGTTGGCCGAGGACAACTGGAAGGGCTTGCCGGGCAGCGTCATGGCGCCGCCGTATTCGGCCACGCTGCCGCTGATCGGGCATCCGTTGGGCGCCGGGCAGGCGCCGCCGTCGGAGAAGACCACCGGCCCGTAGCGGTAGCTGCGGATGGCCTTGCCGGCGTAGTCGGTCACGTTCACCAGGTTGTTCGAGTCGCCAGGCGCGTAGCCATCCAGGCTGTAGATGTGCAGCGTGCCGTCCTGCGTGGCGATCCAGGCGCGCGGACTGTTGGCCGAAACCGTCGTCCTCACGGCCGTCGGACGCCCGCCCAGCGACACCGTCTTGATCACCGTCGGCGTCTGCGAAGGCACCTGGGCGAAGGTGTAGGGCCACTGGTTGGCGGCCTGCCCGAGGTTGCTGGTGCTGCTGACGTTCGAACTGAAATACACGCTGTTGACGTAGCTGAACAGCGGCTTCAGGTCGATGAAGGCGGCCTTCTGCTCCGACTTGGAAATCACCACYGCCACGCCGCCCTTGGCATAGCGGCCGTAGTTGCCGCCGCCGCTGGCGAAGCTCTGCCAGTTGCTCGTCAGGGGCGAGTTGGCCAGGCCCATGAAGTTGCCGCCGACCAGCACGCTGCTGAACTGGTTCAGATTGGTGGTCACCGCGAT